>JANOFM010000108.1:0-30068 GCA_031413635.1 Alphaproteobacteria bacterium
GTATCGACCGGCACGCGCGGTTCCCGCTCGAGGGTCCGCCGCGTGATCCGGTCAAGTTGGCGTTGGCGGCGACGCCGGGCTATCGCATGAAGCGCGAGCCGCCGCCGACCAAACCTGCCGCCGGCAAGCCGGCGGCCAAGCGTTAGCGCGACGCGTGATTGGTCAGACGCACCTGTCATCCCGAGCGTAGCGAGGGATGACAGGGTGACGACGAGTTTGGGCTCGATGCGCTAGCGCGGGCGAGCCGTGCCGCGGCGGCGGTCGTCGCCGCGCATGAAGCCCATGCCGCCCATCGGATGGCCGCCTTCGCGCCGCGGCGGATGCGCACCGTCGCGGTGATGGGTGTGCTCGACGCGCGCGGGCTCGCGCGGCGTCTCGGTACGATCCTGGCGCTCCGAGCGGCCGTGCTGGTGCTGGCCACCCTTGGGATAGCCATTCTTGGGCTGGCCATGCGGCCGGCGCTGCTGATGCTGCCGCGGGCGCTTTTGCGGCGGGCGGTGCGCCTGCTCGCGCGTGCCTGGCTCGGGCGCCGCCACCGGGGCGCCGGCGCGATCGGTGCGCGCGATGGTCATGCGGATGGTGCGCTCGATGTCGCGCAGATAGGCGCGCTCCTCCTGGTCGCAGAACGAGATCGCGATGCCGGCGGCGCCGGCGCGCGCGGTGCGGCCGATGCGATGCACGTAGCTCTCGGGGATGTTCGGCAGGTCGAAATTGACGACGTGCGTCACGCCATCGACGTCGATGCCGCGGGCGGCGATGTCGGTGGCGATCAGGACGCGGGTGCGGCCGGCGCGAAACGCATTCAGCGTCGAGACGCGCTGACTTTGGCTTTTATTGCCGTGGATCGCCGAGGAGACGATCGCGGCCGCGTCGAGCGCACGCACGACCTTGTCGGCGCCGTGCTTGGTGCGGGTGAAGACAAGCGTGCGTTCCATGGCTTTGTCGGTGCGCAACAGTTCGACCAACAAGGCGCGCTTGGAGCCGTTGTCGACGTGGACGACGCGCTGGGCGATTTTTTCGACTGTCGTCGCTTGCGGCGTGACGGTGACCGAAACCGGGTTCTTCAACAGATCGTCAGCGAGCGCGCCGATTTCTTGCGGCATGGTGGCCGAGAAGAACAGGTTCTGGCGTTCGCGCGGCAGACGCGCGACGAGTTTGCGAATGTCGTTTATGAAACCCATGTCGAGCATGCGATCGGCTTCGTCGAGAACGAAGATTTCCGTCTTGGAGAGATCGACGGCGCGCTGGTTGACGAGATCGAGCAGGCGGCCCGGCGTGGCGACCAGGATGTCGATGCCTTTCGACATGATCTGCTTCTGGGCGTATTCGCTGACGCCGCCGAAAACGGTGGTGACGTTCATGTTCATGTAGCGGCCGTAGGCCTTGAAACTATCGGCGATTTGGGCCGAAAGTTCGCGGGTCGGCGACAACACAAGCGTGCGCGCGGTCTTGGGCGCGGCGGTGCGTTTGTCGAGCGCCAGGCGCTGCAGGATCGGGAGCGCGAAGCCCGCCGTCTTGCCGGTGCCGGTTTGGGCGATGCCGAGCAAATCCTTGCCGGCGAGAATATGGGGGATCGCTTGGGTTTGGATCGGGGTCGGGGTTTCGTAGCCTTCGTGCGCCAGAGCTTTGAGAAGGCGCGGTTCGAGGCCGAGAGAGTCGAAATTGTTCACTTAAGTTCACTTTCAATATGCGAGTCGTCGCGGGCACGCCGGGCCAGCTGGCCATCGAAGCGTGCGCGAAAAATCGCGGGTTGCGTAGGACGCCCCGCGTGTTACCTGGGCAGTTCCGATGATTTCGCGCTCTAAAGGATCAGTTGAGACCGATTTTAGATCTCGGGCCGTTCACGCGGCGAGAGCGCTTGCGAGGGACATATACTTATATAGTGCCTTCGCAGAGTGGGTATGTGCCTACGCGCGAGCGTGATGTCAAGGACAACATCCTCAACTAAAGGTAAACGTCCGTGGGCGGAGCGTGTTTCCAGGCGGAATCGATAGAATGCCGCAGCCTTTACCCGGCGTGAATTGGCGTGCCGGTACGTCGCAGCCGATCCTCAAGGAAGAAAGCGGATTGAAACACCAAGAACACCAAGACGCTCCGGCTGGCATTCGGCGGCGGTGAAATTTTCAAATCCCTTCCAAACGCGAAGCGCCCAACAAGACGTTCGAGACCGGCATTGCGTTGGCGATTGCCTTGAGAGTCTTGGTGTTTCAAACTATTTTCTTTCTTTGCGAGAGACATTGTTCCGGGACAAATCGTTATGTGGCCAGACCGGCGCATACTTGAACTTTTCGGTATCGAGCATCCGATCGTGCAAGCGCCGATGGCGGGTGCGCAGGGGGCGGCGCTTGCGATAGCGGCGAGCGAGGCGGGCGGCTTGGGTTCGCTGCCGTGCGCCTTGTTGAGCGTCGAGCAGGCGCGCAACGAAATCCAGATTATTCGTCAGCGTACGGATAAACCGTTCAATGTGAATTTCTTCTGCCATCAATCGCCGCCCACGGATGCCGTGCGCGAGGCAAAGTGGGTCGAGCGGCTTGCGGCCTATCGGAAGGAACTGAACGTCGAACAAGCGACCATTGCGGCGGGGCGGATGCCGTTTGGCGAAGAGACTTGCGCGCTGGTGGAAGAGTTCCGGCCGCGCGTCGTCAGCTTTCATTTCGGGCTGCCGGAGAAGCGTTTGCTCGATCGCGTCAAGGCGGCCGGATGCGTCGTCATCGCATCGGCGACAACGGTGGCGGAGGCGCGCTGGCTTGAGGCGCACGGGGTCGATGCCGTGATCGCGCAAGGAGCGGAGGCGGGCGGCCATCGCGGTATCTTCTTGAGCGACGACATCGCATCGCAACCGGGGACGTTTGCGCTGGTGCCCCAGGTCGCGGATGCGATCTGCGTGCCGGTGATCGCGGCGGGCGGCATCGGCGACGCGCGCGGGATCGTGGCGGCGTTGGCACTCGGCGCTAGCGCGGCGCAGATCGGGACCGCTTATTTGCTGACACCGGAGTCCACAATCTCGCCGATCTACCGGGCGGCGCTGAAAGCCGCGCGCGAGGATCAGACGGTGCTCACGAACGTGTTCACTGGGCGGCCGGCGCGCGGGCTTCTCAATCGCGCTGTTCGCGAGCTTGGACCCATCAGCGATGAAGCGCCCGCGTTCCCGAACGCGACGAACGCCATGTTGCCACTGCGTCTGAATGCGGAGGCGGCGGGGTCGGGCGAGTTCACCTCGTTATGGTCGGGGCAAGCGCCGCGCTTCGCGCGCGAGATGCCGGCAGGCGACATTACGCGGGCGCTTGCAGCGGAGGCACTTGCAAAGCTGCGTGGCTAAGCGGTGAGTCTTAACGAGGCCGGTTCGATCGACGGCGTTTCGTCCCACGCGCGGAAGGCTGTGTGCGCCATCGGTGCGATGCCGCCCCTCACCAGACGGAAGCTTTCGCTGTGCGGGCGGCGCATGGCGAGGTCCGGGGGGGCGGGTTCGGTTGCCAAGCGTGCCAGCGTTTCGGCAAAGGCGGGAACGCCAAAGGCGGTTGCCACGTCACCGGCGTAGGCGATCCAATCCGGGGTCGGCGGGGTTTTGGCCGAGAACACAGGTTCGCCGGCCGCGCATTCGTCGATGCTGTTGGCGATGGCGATGGCAACGATCTCCGCGTCGTCGAGGGCAAGCAATTCAAGCGGGCGCGTCGCTTGCCATGCCGCCGGGTCGATCTGCATTCGGGTGTAGTTGCGGATCAGACGCTCGACCCGTTCGCCAAAGGTGGTGCCTAGCTGCTGCTCTAGGTCACGCAATGCTTGGTTGGGAAGAGGACCCAGGGGGGCGTGGGTGTAGGCGGCGTGCAGGAGGCCCGCGACGACGATGCGCGGGGCCAAGCCAAATGCGATCAAGGCGCTTGCGGTACCGGCGCAATGGTCGACGAAGGGCCTCGCACAGGGGCGAAAACCACCCACGAACAAGGTCATCGCGGCGTGATAGGCACCGGCGAAAAGGTCGAGATCGGGTTTGGCGTAACCCATGCGCGCCGCCTGTGTGAGGATGCCGTACAGATTCTGCTTGACGTCGGCGGCAGCGAGTGGCGCCGAGGGGCCGCTGGTTCGGAGGCGGGGTACCAACGGATCGATTGCGGAGGTCAGGCCGTCGACAAAGCCGCGAACGCCCTTCATTGCCTCGCCGTCCTCGACGATGTTCCATTTGCGCAAGAACGCGCTCAAGCTACTTTCGGCGGCGTCGCGGTTCCAACGCCAGCGATGGAACGCCAAATCCGAGGCGAGATAAGGCGCGAAAGCAAGGTGGGTGATGGCTGCCGCCGGTTCAAAGATGACGGGTAAGCCCATTCTCTTTGCTTCCAGCGCGAGGTCGATATGCTCGTGCACACAGACGATCTCTTCGCTCACGCCGCCCGCACCGCGGATGAAATTCGTGCGCGCCAGAACGCCGTGATATTCGAGGAAATCGCACGCGCCACGTTGTAGCTGCGCCCGCTCGGCGAGCGGAGCGTTCAAGCGTTCGTGGCGTTCGTGGAGCGCGGTCCCCTGAGGCGTTGTGACTTCGGTCAGGGTTCCGCCCGCCATGTGGATGCGAGGTTCACTGAGGCCGTCCGACCACAGGTATAGCGGGCCGACGAGGGCGGCACCCGTTTCGTCGGCGCACGCGACCAGGGTCTTCAACCAGCCCGTTTCGACCACCACGTCGTTGTCGATGAAGGCGACATACTCGGTCCGGACATGGGGCAATGCCAGATTGCGCGCTTGGTTCGGCCACAGCCGTTGGGGCGGCGTGATCAGTTCGAATCCCGCCTCGCCGGCGCGGCGATCGAGAAAAGCGCCCACCGAACCGGGAGCGCCGTTCATGACATAGATCAGATGGAACGGCTCCGACCGGTCGGCATAAACGCTTTCCAACGAGCGTTCGGCAAGCGACGTTCGCTCGCGCTCCGTGACGATGATGGTCACTCTCGGATCCAAGACTTTGTGCCTCCCCATGCCGTCACCCACTGATTCGATACTGATGAATGTAGCGCGTGCTGCCGCGGAGCACCGAATGGGCTCCGGACCCGTCATCGAGACCGCGTTGGCATGGCTTGGGGCATTCGGCTTTAGTCTCGACGCACATCAAACGACAGTTTGGAACCGTTATAAGATCGTCGTTGTGTCGGACCGGACAACGTGATGCAATACGCAACGCCTAGAATGCGTTTACTTCAGCCGAAGGAAACCGCTTCGACGCCATGCCCGCCCTGCAAGCGCTGAGAGAACTGAACGCGCGTTTATCGTCGGCTGGAACAGCCGAAGGCATTGGCAGCGCCTTATTCGATATCGCCAAGCGGTTCAGTTTCGTAACGGCGCTGATCGTCGATATGACGAAGATCTTCGACCGTTCGGGATCGGCGATCGTGTTTTCGGCGCAAGGGCGCGAAGCGATCAACAAGTTCTTCGCCGCCGACCGGCCATTTAGCCAGCATCCATTTGTTGTCCGCGCGAGAATGTCGGACCAACCCTTTGTGATGTCAGTCGTGCGCAGCGAGAGCGGCGCGGACGAGCAAAGCTGGTGGTCGGGTCTGCCGCCGCATATGAGGGATATGGACGGCACGGTGGTCCCCGTACACGGCGGCGGCGTGCTGGCTTGGTATGCGGGTTTTGCGGGGCCCAGACCCGATTTGTCGCCACTGGCGTCCTCGGTGATGAGCGCCGCTGTTTATGCCGGGTATGAGCGGTTCCTGGAATTGTTGGATTCAAGATCCTCGCACAGTCCCTTGAGTCCGCGCGAGTCGGAATGTTTGCATTGGGTATCGGCGGGCAAGACGGATTTCGAGGTCGGCGCGATTTTGGCGATCAGCCCGCGCACGGTGCGCTTTCACATCAACAACGCGAAAGTCAAACTGGGCGTGAACACGCGCATCCAAGCCGTGGCGAAGCGCATCAGCGGCGCGGCGTGAGGACGCGCATCCAGCCGGCGGTCACGCGGTTAGGCGCGGCTTAGGCGCACCCAACACGTGCCTTCGTGTCCGAAATGCGATGTGCCGAAAATTTCCGCCAGTATTTCGGCCGACTCGACGAGGCGCGGT
The DNA here is from genome assembly GCA_031413635.1 of Alphaproteobacteria bacterium. Taxonomy (GTDB): domain Bacteria; phylum Pseudomonadota; class Alphaproteobacteria; order Micropepsales; family Micropepsaceae; genus SZUA-430. The sequence goes on from JANOFM010000108.1 coordinate 6,051, forward strand.
CCCGGGCGGTTGAAGAAGTGGTGACCGTCGGTGACGTAGACGCGGCCTTCGCGGACGGCGGTAAGGCCTCGCCACGTTGGGTGAGCATGCAACGACTTCAGTTCCGCGAGCGTGTCCGCGATGCGGTAGCCGCAAGGCATCAGGACGATCACATCGGGATCGGCGGCGGCGAGTGTTTCCCAGGCGAGCCACGGCGAATGTTGGCCGGGCGCAGCAAATAGCGCGCGGCCGCCGGCGGCTTCGATCAGTTCCGGAATCCAGTTGCCCGCCGCCATCAGCGGTTCCGTCCATTCGATGGCGGCGACGCGCGGTCTTGGGCGGCCGGCGGTTTTTGCACGCAAGGCGTCGAATCTTGCCTCTAGTTCTTCGACCACGTCATCGCCTGCCGCCGTCGCGTCGAGCACGGCCGCGACGCGCCGGATGTCGCCCCAGACGTCGGTCAACGTGTCGGGAGCGAGGGACAGAAGTCTCGGTTCGTTGCCCGACCATTCTTGCAACGCGCCTTCGAGGTCGTCGGGGGTCACGGCGCAGACGGCGCATTGGGTTTGCGTCAGGATAATGTCGGGCCGGAGCGCGCGCAGGCGTTCGGCGTCGACTTCGTAGACGGAGAGGCCTTGGCTCACGATCTCCTGAACGCGCTTGTCGATTTCGGCGGAGCTTAGGCCCTTCTGAAGTTTGCTGGCGGTCAATGGCGGGAGTTGCAACACATCGCTTGGAAAGTCGCATTCGTGCGATCGGCCAACGAGCCTGTCGCCAAATCCGAGCGCGACGGCGATTTCGGTCGCGCTCGGCAGGAGTGAAACGATGCGGGGACCGGCCGTCATCGGGCGAGCCGCAGGTTCGGCCAGGCGCCGAAGGTTTGTGGTGCCACACCGGTGACGAGCAAGCGCACCGCCATCAGTGCGACAAGCCAGAGCGCGTCGTTTTGTGCGATCCGGGCGACGATTGCCGGCGTAAAGGTATCGACCCCGCCGACCAGCGTTGCGAAGCAGAACAGCAATAGCTCGTAAGCGGCGAAAGCGGCTGCGGCTGCAAGTGCAAGCCGTGTGGCGACGATCTCGCCGGTTGGGCCCACGATCGTTCGTGCGACGCCAACTGCCGCGAGGGTGGCGACCCATAGTGCCGCGCCCCACGCAACGGTGTATGAGTCCGCCGGAAACCCCAGGAACACGAAGCCGATCGCTTGGTTCGCAGCGACGATGGCCGTCACCGTTGCGAAAGCGCGCCGGGGCGGCAGGCTCGCGGCAACGACGACGGCCAAGGCCACAAACGGCATCATACAGGCGATAGCCAGGCTGCCGATGACGGTCGACGCCGCCAGGATCGCCGGCCAGGCAAGTTTTTCGAGTTTGCGCATGGTGCGTGATCCTTAGAAGCGGGTTTGGATGCCGGCGTATGCGGCGATCCCGGGCGAGCGGTAGCCGAAGACTTCTTCGTATTTTTCGTCGAACATGTTTTCGACGCGGGCGAAGAGCTGCACGTTGCCGGTCAGGTCGTAGGATGTGTTGACGTTCACGAGCGTGAAGGCCTTCACGATGACGGGTTGCGTGCCGAAGAAGGAGAATAACGTGTCGTCCTGCTCGCCGTTGTGGCGCACGCTCAAGGTCGCGGATGCGCGGTCGAGGAAGCGGTAGTTCAAATTCAGCGAGGCGATGTGCGGCGCGCGGCGGATCTCCCGCACGCCGTTCTGGTCGGCATCAAGGTAGGTGTAAGCGGCGTTGAGCGTCAACCATTCGGCCAGCGTCGCGTCGAGCGTGAGTTCGAGCCCGCGGCGGTTACTTTTGCCGGGGAGGTTTCTGGTGGTCGACGGGAAGACGGAGAAGTCGGTCTCGATCTCGCTCTTCAGTTGGGCTTCGAAGTAGGTCGCGGCGACGCGGGCTTTGCCCTCGGCAAAGGTCTGGTCGATACCGATGTCCCAGCCGGTCGATTTTTCGGGCTTCAGGTTCGGGTTGCCGACGAAGAAGCCCGGGTCAAATCCGAAGAGTTCGAAGTTGTTCGGGTTCTTGACGCCCGTGCCTGCCGAGCCGCGCAGGCGTGTCGTGTCCGACAGGCGGTAGCTCGCTTGCAGGCGATAGGTGTCGGCGTCCTTGAACATGTCGTTCGCGTCTCGTCTGGCGGCGAGGCCGGCATCGAACGCGCCAAGCGACAGATCGTAAGAGAGAACGTAGCCGGTCGTTTCGAGTTCGCGTTCGCCGTTGACACCCGGATCGAAGGCGCCGGTCGCCACGTTCTGGTAATGCTCGGTGCGCCAATCGAGGGCACTGGTGAGTTTGTGTTCGGCGGCGCCGGTCGTGAAGGCGACGGCGGAGACAAGGCTCACCTTGTGGCGGTCTCCGGCGGTGACGAACGGGCCGAAGGCGCTGGTGCTGGTGGAATCGACATCGATGAACGCATAGGTCAGGCGCGTCTGCCAGGCGCCGGCGAAGGCCGAGACTTCACCCGACACGTTGCCGTAGAGTTGCTTCGTTGCAATCGTATCGTCAGCGCTGTCGACGACAAGGCCGCTGAAGAAGTCCTGCGGGTCGGTTTCGGCGAAGGTGTCGACGTAGCGCAGGAAAGCCCTGAGCTCGACGTTGCCGGCGGGGCGCAAACCGGCGTTGAGGAACAGGGCGGAGTCGCGTTCGCCGTCGCGTTCGGTGCCGGTGCGCGCGATGTTGATGCCGGAGGTCGCGTGGTGATTGGCGCTGGCATAGATGTCGAACGTGTCGGTGCCGAAGCCGGCATTCACGCCGGTTTGCCAGGTGGCGAACGAGCCGCCTTCGGCCATTGCGTCCAGCTTGAATTCGCCTTTGCCGCGGCGCGGGATGATGTTGATCACGCCGCCGACCGCGTCGGAGCCGTAGAGCGCGCTTTGGGGCCCGCGCAGAATCTCGATGCGCTCGATATCGGTGGCGAGAAGTCCCGAGAAGTCGAATTCGCCTTGGAACGGATCGCCGACGTCGGCGCCGTCGAGCATCACGAGCGTGTGATTGCCTTCGGCGCCGCGTATGCGAACTTGCGTCTTCGCGCCGACGCCGCCGGAGCGGCTGACCGCGATGCCCGGCGCGTCGCGCAGGACGTCGCCGACGAAACGGGTTTGCCGCACGTCCAGCTGTTTGCCGTCGATCACGGTGACGGCGGTGCCGAGGCGGCTCTCGGGTGTCGCGCCGATGCGGCTGGCGGTGACGACGACTCTCTCGACTTTGTCCTCGGCGTGCGCGAGCGACGCGGCGAGACAGAGCGCGGATGTGGATGCGTAGAATGCGATGCGAGACATGGGTTGACCCTCTTTCAACAACGATGAGGGCGCAGCTATCCCTGTCGACGCGCCCCGTAGACGCGCCGAACCCAAAACGGATTCAACACGCCAACATCACCGCGCCGGAGGGATCCGTCTCGTCCGCGCACACCCGCGCATTCGAGGGGTGACTTACGCAGGCAGGTTTCCTGGCTCGCGACACTTCACAGGCAGCCTTCCCAATCTTGCGATCAGTGGCATTCGTGGCCGGTGCATCGTCGTTGACAGTTGCGGGGGCAGCCCCGGTCTTTCACCGGGTTCCCTAACCAACGTAACGGGAGGACGATGACGCGCGGCATGCCCGTTCGTCAAGCCGCGCAAAAGGGGAACGCGCGCATGTGGGGATTGTGCGGCGCAAGCTCCAACTCACGTGATATGTTGCGTCGCCCAGCAGTTCCGCTTTGGTGTGGGCACACAATTTCACCCGGGAGGTTTTGATGCGTGTCAACCGGTTCATTCGCGTTGCGGCGGGGTTTGCGGTTCTGAGCATCTGTGCCGTGACCGCTTTCGCCGGGGTGTATCAAGGCCCCGGGTACTACGTCGCCGTCTCCAGTCTTTATGACGACGCGGAGGGCCGGCTTCAGAGTTATCATGGTCCGATCGAAGGTCCCTTTGCCACCGAGGCGGCATGCATGGCGCGTGTCAAGGAACTCGATGCCATTCAGAAAACGCGCAGTCGCTCGGACGGGCACGCATTTATCATGTGCTACAAGCTCGACGCGCCGATGGAGGACGACTCCGGCATCTGGCGGAATCCGCGGCCGAGCGAATGAGATGAAAGCCAGCAGGCGCTCAGTCGCTTTGGCGATAGGTATTTCTCTCTCTTGGACGATCCCGGCGGCGCCGCGGCGGAGGCCGATTTCGTCGGCGCGCGGGCGTAGGACCGGTTGGTTCCGAGAAATTCCCGAAATTGCGCTTCACCAACGCCAGACTTGGTCGTAGCCGTTCATCAGTTGGGGGATGTCGCCGCGTTGAAGGCGGCGTACGCCTTCGACCAATCCGTTTTCGCCAAGACCGCGTTCGACGAGATCGTCGGCAACTGCGAAAATCTTTACGCCCTTGCCCATCATGCGTAGAAGGTCGTTCTCGATGCGCGGCGGCTGGGTCTGTTTCCAGTCCCCGAACGACAGGCCCGATGCGTCCTGTCCGGCGATCGTGTAGTTGACCGAATCGCCGGTCAGCAGAACGTCAAGCTCGCCGCCCGCATTTTTCATCGCCTGGGTCAGCCACAGGATCGTGTCATCTTGTTCCTCGACCGTCGCGCGATAGGCCTGCGACACAATTTGCAGCACTTTCATCGTTGTCTCCGTCAATGCGTGCCGATCACCAGAGTATTCAACGACTCGCTTGCCATCTTCCAAAAGTCGGCGGGCGAACCGCGCCGGACACCAGGAATCGATTCACTAGCGCCGCGCTCGTCGACGCACAGTCCGCAGTTCACCCAATCGAACTTGCCGCCGCGCTTGCCCGCATCGGCAAGCAGGGCTGCGACCCAGTCCTTGGGCAGCGGATGGTTCTCTTGCGCTTCGTCGCGGCCGTGCACGGCGTTGGCATGCTGTTTTTGAGGCGCGAACGGCAGATAGACCGCGCCCTCATATGCGAACACGTTGACGTCGTGACCGCGGCCGACGGCCTCCGCCAACAGACGGAACACGGTGGTTGCGCGGGCGCTCTCGAACGGCGGCTCCATGAAGGCGAATGTCAGCGTTTTGTCTTTGCTCATGGGAACGTATCCTCAGTGCCAAACGACTTTCCACCCGGCGGCCATGCGATCGATCACAAGATCGATTCCCGCAGGCTTGACCCCGCCGGCCAACTGCGCGGGCGACAGCGCACGTTCTCTCAGCGAAAACTCGTCGGCGAGAACCGGGAGGCCGCTTCGAACGACATTCGACAGATCCGGTGCGCGTGCGCCCGTGCGCGCGGCCATGACCCCGTTCTGCACCAGAAATATCTCGACCTTGTCGCCTTGCCGGACGAGGTCGCTTGCCAGTGCGAAGAACGCCGCCGCCGTCGCCGAGGCGAAGGCACCCTGCGACTCGATGAAAAGGTAGTTCGTCACAGAAGTCTCCAGTGCGGTTGCCGGCGCACAGTTTCAGGCGGCGCGCGGAAAATCCTGAGAAAATCAGACTGTTTTTGTGAAAGAGGCACGCGGCGGGGCGGGTCTTGCAATTGAGCCAGGGCAAGGAAGACGCTAAAAAGGCGCATGAGCATGCTGAGAATTGGCGAGTGGCTATTCGATTCCGAAACGCGGCGCGTGTGCCGAGGTCGCGATGAACGCAAACTGACATTGAAAGCCGCCGCTGTTTTGCTTGCCTTGGCCGAGACGCCCGGGCAGGTGTGGTCGAGGGACGCCTTGCTCGAGCGCGTTTGGTCCGGCGTCACCGTGGGCGAGGAAGTGTTGACCCACGCCATCGCGGAGTTGCGCAAGGCGCTCGCCGACGATTTTCGCGCACCGCGCTATCTCGAGACGGTTCACAAGCACGGATACAGATTGATCATCCGCATCGATCGTCCGCCGGCGGTGGCGCGCGTCACCGCGACTGAATTCAAGAGGCAAGACGCGGACGACGCCGGTCCGGAACTCGATCTGAAAGCGTATGCGTCATATCTGAGGGCGTGCGAGTTTTACGCGCGCTGCGGATTGAACAACGCGCTGTCGGCGATCGATCTGTTTTCCGAGGTGGTGCGATCCGATCCGGCGTTCTCGCCGGCACATGTCGGGCTGGCGAAGGCCTTGACGTTCACGGACTGTGCCGCCCATCCGGTCGACCTCGATCTGGCCTTCGACCATTGTGCTACGGCGCACAGGCTCAAGCCGGGCTTCGCCGACGCCTATGCGGCCGAAGGACTGCTTCTTGCGATCCAGGGAGACTTCGCACGGAGCATTAGCTGTTTCAAAACCGCGATAGAGCTCAAGCCGGAGTCGGCCGAAACACATTACCTGTTTGCGCGCGCGAGTTTGATCGGACTTGCCTTCGCGCCGGCCACTGCATTGTTCGAGCGGGCGGCCGGATTGCGTTCCGACGATTATCATTCGCTGGTGTTGAGCGGCAAGGTCCGGCAAATATTGGGCGACGAAGGTCATGCGCGTGCAAATTACGTGCGGGCGCTGCCGCGGATTGAGGTGTGCCTGGCCGCGTATCCCGACGATATTCGCGCCTTGTGCGGCAAGGCGCGCTGTTTGTGGCAGTTGGGACAGCCGGACGAAGCGCGCGCGGTGATGGAGACGGTGAGCCAGCATCCGGAGGCGATGAACTATCATCTCGCGAGCACGTTGGCCCGTGTCGGTCAGTCTCAGCGCGCACTGGACGTTCTGGAGGAAATCGTCGAACTCGGCTGGCGCTATCGCCCTTGGCTCGAACGGGATCCGGATTTCGACGCCCTGCGCGGCAACCGGCGCTTCAGGAGCGTCGTGGACTCGATCGGAATCCAGTAGACGGTGCTTGGAGCGGTTGGGGAATCACCGGACCAAGCCCGGTTACGACCGTATATGGAGTCGTCTATGAGCGAATCGCAGCGTCATTTTCGTCCATTTCGTGCATGGTTGTCCGGCGTCATGCCGTCGACGGCAAGCGACAGAGGTGTCGCCGATCGCTTGCTGACGTCCTTTCACGAAACCGAGCGCACGGGGTTGATGCTGGCGTCGGTGGTGCGGGCCGCGATCATCATCGCTCTGGTCGGCGTGTTTGCAGTTACAGGGTCGTTTGTCGGCGACGGGCATGTGTTCTTGATGACGATGCCGTTGGGGTTGGCCGCGATCGGGCTGGCGCAGTTCGAGACGGCGCGTATGTTCCCGCGGCTGGCATGGCCCAAATATGTTTTCATCGCGCTCGACTGCGCCTACCTCGCCTTCGTTCTGATCGCGCGGCATTGGTTCGCCGAGGACTTGCCGCCGGTGACGGTTGCGGTGAAGGAAGGCGCGTTGCTGTTCTTTGTTGCCTTCTTGGTGCAGGGCGCGTTCAGTTATTCGCCGCGCTTCATCGTGTGGACGGGGATTTGCGTTACGCTCGGCTGGGGTGCGGTGGTGGCCGCGGCGGCGAACGAGCCCGGCACCTTTTTCACGCTGGGCGCGGGCGAGGACATGTGGCGGCGCTACGGCGATCCGGCTTATGTGCCGGTGATCAAGATCGCCTACGACTATGTCGTGGTCGTGTTGCTGACCGCGGGGCTCGCGGTGGCCGTGTGGCGTTCGCGGCAGTTGGTGATGGCGGCGGCGGTGTCGGAGCGGGCGCGGGCGAATTTGGCGCGGCATTTTTCGCCCAAGGTGGTCGACGAGTTGAGCGCGCGGGAAAATCCGTTCGGCCGGGTGCGGCGGCAGCAGGCGGCGGTGTTGTTCGCCGACATTCGCGGTTTCACCACGCGCTGCGAAACCATGGCGCCGGAAGATGCGATGACGTTCCTGCGCGATTTCCACGCGCGCATGGAGGGTGTGATCTTCGATCATGGCGGCACGCTCGACAAGATTCTGGGCGACGGGTTGCTCGCCGTATTTGGGGTGCCTGATCTGGGCAACGGCGATGCCGGCGATGCGCTGGCCTGCGCCTTTGCGATGATGGAGGCGGTCGAAAAATGGAACGCCGAGCGCGTGGGTCGCGGCGAGGCCGACGTGCAGATCGGCGTCGGGCTCCACTACGGTCATGTGATGCTGGGCGACGTGGGCAGCGAGCGATTGATGACGTTCACGGTGGTGGGCGACACGGTCAATGTGGCGAGTCGCTTGCAGTCGCTGTCGAAGGAACTCGGTACGCGGTTGGTGGCGAGCGAGGCGTTGGTCAACGCGGTCAAGGACGAGATGCGCAAGGAAGGCTCGCTGCTCGACGGCTTGAAATTCGTCGGCGCCAAGCATTTGCGCGGGCGCGAGCACGAGACGGTGGTCTATGCGCTCGATGTGGCGGGGTTCGACGGGGCGGGGCTTGGCGCGGCGGTGCATGCGGCGTAAACTTGGCGGCTACAGCGACTGAAACGGAGGGTGCGCGCGATGCGTCGCGTCTTGTCCTATGTTTGGTGGCCGGCGTTGTTTGCACTGTCCGCGAGCGCCACGTATTTCGGCGTGCTCGCCGGATATCCGGTTGTTGTTTTCAATCTGACCTATGTCGCGCTCGCCGTTGCGATCGCCGTGCTCGAGCGCGCGATGCCGCACGAACAGATATGGCTGAGGAACGACGGCCAGGTCGTGCCCGACGTCGCTCACACGCTTTTGAACAAGGGTGTGGCGCAGGTCATTGTCGTGCTCGTGGCCGTGATGGGGTTTGCGCAATTGGTGGCGCCGGCGCAAGGCGGATGGTGGCCGCATGATTGGCCGCTGGTGGCGCAGACCGCGCTCGGTCTCGTGCTTGCCGAGATCGGGCTTTATTGGAAGCATCGCCTTGCGCATGAATGGCCGCCGTTGTGGCGCTTTCATGCCGTGCATCACAGCGTGACGCGATTGTGGTTTTTGAATACCGGGCGGTTTCATCTCGTCGATACGCTGACCGGCTTGATCGTGGCGATGCCGTTGTTGCTGCTGCTCGGCGCGTCTCGCGACGTCATGATCATGGTCAGCGCCATCACCGCGATCATCGGCATTCTGACCCATGCGAATGTCGAGATGCGCTGCGGGGTGTCGAGCTATGTATTCAACACGCCCGAGCTGCATCGCTGGCATCATTCGAAGGTGGCGGCCGAAGGCAACCGGAACTACGGCGAGAATCTGATGCTGTTCGATCAGCTGTTCGGCACGTTCTTTTTGCCGGAGCGCCGGCCGCCGGCCGAGATCGGGATTCGTCGTCCGATGCCGGCGACCTTCTGGGGTCAGATCATGGCGCCGTTCGGCCGGGCGCCGCTCTAAACGAGTATCTCCACACGTTAACGCACGTTGCAGTCGCATTGGCACACGTAGCGTGGTGGAATTGTCCCTCATCGGTTGAGCCTCTCGCGCAAACTTCGACCCCCAGTCAGTGGTTTCGCACGGCTGCGCATTGCAGATTTGGCGGCGAGGCAATCGTCATGCGCAACAGACCACAAGTCGAAGTCGAACCCGACGTTTATCGTTCCGCTTGGAACTTCATTCGCGCCTACGGCAATAAAGCCGAGCGCGAGGCGGCCAAGTTGCAGGAACAGGTCATCGCAAAGGGCGACACCAAAGCCATCTCCATGTGGTGGTCGATCCATCTGGCGATCAAGGAACTGCGCCGCACGAAGCGGCAGGAGCACGAGCCGCTAAACTAAGGCGCGCTCAATGTATCCCGGATTGCCGCGACTAGGGCGGCCGCCATCGCCTTATAACTTTGCGCGCCTTCCTCGATGCTCGCTTGACGCGGGAAACCGAAATAGGCGTCGGGGCCCCCGGCGTCCGCAAATGTCTTCGCGCCTTTTGAGAAAGCTTCGGTCAGGCTTGCCGGATTGTCGGCCAAGTGGCGGCGCGCGGCGTCGTCGACGAGGTCGAGGCGCGCGGCCATGACGAGGCTCGATTCGAATTGGCCGGCGTGACAGGCGCCCGATTGGAATTCCGCCGTCATCGTTTGCGCGAGTTTTTTGCGCGTGAAGTCGGGGAAGGCGACGGGCAGGCCGAGGACGCGGATTTCGTCCGCTGCTTCGCGCAACATGGAAACATTGGCCGGATCGAAGTGGCTGTTGGCGAGTGCGAGGCATGCGAAGCCCTGCGTCTTTAAGCTGCGCGCGATGTCGAGCAACAAGGCTTTCGCCGTTGCGGCAGCGATGTTGATGGTGCCGGGAAACGCTTCGGCGTAGTTGGCGGGCGCGTAGGCGAGCGACGGCAAGACGAACGTTGCGTAGCCGAGTTGTTCGAGCGCGGACAGCGACCCTCGCGCCATGCCTTCGCTGATGATGACGTCGGTGTTGAGCGGCAGATGGGGACCGTGCGCCTCGGTGGCGCCGCAGGGCAGGATCGCCACCACCGGCTTGCCGCTTTGCAACGCGTCGCGCACGGCGAGCCATGGGTACTCAGCGAGCGAGCGGTTCATCCGTGATCGGCCTTCAGTTTTTTGCGGTCAACTTTGTCGCGGTCGTTGCGCGGCAGGGGCGAGGTCGAGAAACTCACCCAGTGCGGGGCCTTGTAGCGCACGAGTTTGGTCTTGGCGAAGGCGATCAATTCCAGTTCCAGCGCTTGTGTCGCTGTGAAGCCGTCCTTCAACACCGCGATCGCCAGCGGCTTCACCAGCCCGGCGTCGTCCTTCTTGCCGACGACGCAACACTCGCGCACGGCGTCGTGTTGCATCAGGCAGTTTTCGACTTCGAGCGGGCTGACATAGATGCCGCCGCTTTTGATCAGATCGTCGCCGCGGCCCTCGTAGTACCAGTAACCTTCGGCGTCCTGGCGGAACTTGTCGCCGCTGACGATCCAGCCGCCGCGCAGGTGCTGTTTCGATTTGTCGTAGGCGCCGTGATAGTAGAGCGCCGCCGACTCGCCCTTGAGCCATAGCGTGCCGACATCGCCTTGGGCGACCGGGTTATCGTCGTCGTCGACGAGCTTGGCTTCGTAACCGGGCACGAGTTTGCCGAGGCTTCCCGGTCTGATGTCGCCGGGCCGGTTGGAAATGTAGATGTGAAAGCTCTCGGCGCTGCCGATGCCGTCGATGATGGGCGCACCGAATTCGCGGTCCCAGCGCTCGTGCAGTTCGCGCGGCAAGGCTTCGCCAGCGCTCCACATAAAACGCACGCTGGAAATGTCGCGGCGTCGATCCTTGGGCGCCTGAAGCATTTTGTTGATGAGGGTGGGAACGCTGGTGAACACCGTCGCCTTGTGTTCGGCGATCTGTTCGAACAGCAGTTCGGGCGAGGGTTGTTCGCGGAACAGAACGCTGGTCGCGCCGACGGCGAAGGGAAACATCAGGTTCGTGCCGGTCGCATAGCCGAAGAACAGGCGCGGGCCCGAGATGGTGACGTCGGTCTCGCGCATGCCGATGAAGCGTTTGGCGTAGACTTCGGTGTTGAACGGGAAGTGGGTGTGGTTGTGGACAGCACCCTTGCTCCGGCCGGTGGTTCCGCTGGTGAAAAGCCAAACGGCGGGATCGTCCTTGCGCGTGGGCCAGGGTTCGGCCTGCGATTTTTGCGCGATCCAAGCGTCGAAGTCCTTGTGGCCGCCGGGCTTTCCGCCAGCCACGATCACGCGGCCGTTCCTGCAGTGGCGAGAATTCGCCAGCGCCTTGTCGAACTCGGAAAGGCTTAGTTCGTCGATGAAGGCGAACTGCGGTTTGGCGTAGTTTAGGTAGTACTCATAGTCGGCGGCAGGCAGCAGCGGGTTGATCTGCGTGACGACGGCGCCCGCCTTCAAGGCGCCGAACCAGGCGTAAACGAATTCTGGCCGGTCTTGCATGCAGACGAGCACGCGCTGTTCGGGCAATAGGCCGCCCTCAACCAGGTTGCGCGCCGCGCGCATCACGTTGTCGGCCACTTCGGCATAGGTGATCGCGCGACCTTCGTACAAGAGCGCCGTCTTGTTGCCGCGCCCGGCTTCGATATTGGCGAACACGAAGTGGTCGGCCATGTTGAAGTGATCGGGGACGTGGGGCGGCTCAAAGGACATGGGTCGTTCCTCGCTGATGCGCAGAGAAAACCGAATGGCGTGAAACGTCCAGGGGGATTTGGCGTCAGCGCGATTCGCCGACGAGGACGAACGGCGCCCACGCGGCGGGATGGGCGTAATATGGCGCGCTGCGATCGTTCATCAGCGTCAACATCGATTGGCGCAAGGCTTCGGCGCGGCCGGCCGTCGGGTTTTTCTGCATGTTGGTCACCGCGCCGGTGGTTAGTTTCATCGCCGCTGTATCCCAGACCGGCCAATGCGAGACGAGGAGCGACTTCGAGCCCGCCAGGAAAAAGGCGCGCGCGAGGCCCGACAAGCCCTTGGCGCCGGGCGTGTCGCCCGCCGCCGTGTTGCACGCCGACAAGATGATCCAATCGGCCTTGAGGTTGAGGCCGGCCACTTCGGAGGCGGCGAGATAACCGTCGTCGCGTTCGCTTGGGGTGCCGGGCGGGGTAAAGACGAGGCCGGGTTCGCCGAGCCCCATGTCGCCCGCCATCAGGCCGTGGGTCGCGAAGGCGATGACGCGCTTCCTGGACAAGTCGAGCGATTTGACCTGCGCTTCGGTGGCGCGTTCGCGCAGGAACACGTCGGCGGTTTCGGAGGCGCCCAGGGCCTTGGCGAGGGCGCGGAGTTCGGCGGCGGTGGCGGGGAGGGGATCGAGTTGGCGCAGTTTCTCGGGGTCGGGCTCGCTGCCGCGGAAGACACTGGCGACGCTGCCGGTGTCGGATGCGGTGCCTGCGATCGATGCGAAGGCCAAGGGCGTTGCTGCTCCGCGGCGACCGAGCGTCGATGCCAGGCGGAGCGCGCGCGATGGCGCGGTCGGCGATGTGCCAGTTGACGTCGAAGGGCGAAGCCAAATCGGATGCCCGATGGTTCGGCTGCGCTCGATGCCACCCGTGACCCTTGCCTGCGGCGCGGCGAGAATGGCGATTGCTTTTCCATCGGTGGCTCGGGTCGGTGGCGATGCGAGGGCGATGTTCGGCAGTCGCGTTGCGATTCCGACCAAGTCGAACGACGGATCACCGAACCCGGCGAACGGCTCGCTCCCCGTTGTTCTGCTCGCATACAAACGCAGCGCCTTCAGGCTCGAGATCGAGGGCAACGTGATCAGCGCGTGGCGCTTCATCAGCCATGCCGTATCGCGGAGTGCTTGCGGATCGACATCTCCGGCAGCGCCGCCCTTGGGGGCCTCGGCGACCAGAACCGAAAGCGGCATGCCGGTCAGCGGGCCGGTGGGCACGACGAAGACCTGCGTCTTGCCGTTGAGTGCGGCCTCCAGCGGGTGCCAAAGCGCGCGATGGAGTTTGTGGCTGAGCGCGCGATCGAACGGCTGCAGCGGGCGGACAGTCCATTGCGCCGGGTCGAGTTGGCGGCGAAGGGTCGCGATGTCCCTTGCGAGGTCCGTCGCGGTGGCGGGTGCTGTCGCCCATTCGACATTCGACTTCGAGACGGCGAAGAGGAAGGTCTCCCGCGTGCCGGCGAGCATGAACACGATCGCTTCTTCGGGGCGAAGGAGTGCTTGAGTTTCGGCAAGACCCAGGGGTTTGGACTCAATCAACTCGGCATAGGCGCCGTGATCGCGGCGCAAGGCGGCGTCGATGCCGGCAAGGTGCGCGCCGATGCGGTCGCTTTCGCGGCGGAAGACTTCGGCTTGGGCGCGCGTCGCCGGGTCGCTTGATCCCAGCGCGGTGGCGATCAAGCGGTCGAGAGCGGGCAGTCGTTTCAACAACTCCTGCTGCTCGCGCAACAGGCGCGCGAGCGCGTCGGAACCGGTCGCCAAGCGCGATGCCATGCGCGCCACCGCTTGGCCGGTTTCGTCGTTGGCCTGCAACTGGGCCGCGGCGAAGCCTTCCAAGCGCAATGCCCGCTCCAATTGCGGCTTGGCTTTCGCCACGGCATAGGCCGAGCGGACGAGTTGCGTGAAGTAGTCGTTGTAGCTTAGTTGCTCGCTCGAATTTCCTTTCAGTTGCGCTGCGGCCGCACGGGTGCGCCGCGCCGCGAGTACTTCAACCGAGCGGCGTGCCACCGCAAGCGCTTCGTCGGCCTTGCCGCGCTCCAGCAGCACAACCGACAGCCAATATCCGGCGACACCGATCGGCGCGGCCGTGGGCGCATAGACCTTCTCCAGGATTGCCAGGCCGCGGCGGTAATACGTCTCGGCCTCTGCCAGCGCACCCTGCCGGTGATGGATGGCGCCCACGACGCCCACGGTCGTGGCGGTAGATGGATGATCGGGACCTAGATATTTTTCCAGTATGGCCAGCGCCCGCTTGGCCAAGGGTAGCGCGTCCGTGTAACGCCCGGCCGTCATATACGTGTACGCCAGGTTATTGAGCGCCAACGCGGTGCGGTCGTGTTGCGGCCCGAACACTTTCTCATAGATCGCAAGGGCGCGCTGGTTTTGCTTCAGGGCTTCTTCAATGCGCCCACGCGCCAGATTCAGCGAAGCCAGATTGACGATAGAGGTTGCGGTGTCGGGGCTTTCAAGGCCGTAGATTTTTTCGTCGATCGCAAGCGCGCGCTGGTAGAGCGGTTCGGCCTCGTCAAGCCGGCCTTGCGCACTTAAGACGCTCGCGAGATTGGTCAGCGAATTGGCGATTTGCGGATGCACGGAGCCGAAATTTTTCTCAAGGATGGCCAGGGCGCGTATCAAATGCGCTTCGGCCTCTGAATACCGGCCCACGTCATCGTAGAGTGCCGCAAGATTGCTTAGGTCAAGCGCGACATCGGGACCGTTCGGACCGCCGGTTCGCTCATCGATGGAGAGCGCGCGCTTGAACAGCGGTTCGGCCTCGGAGAAACGTCCTTGCACACGATAGATTTCGGCGAGATTGTTCAGGGCGTTTGCCGTGTTTGGATGGTCGGGGCCATAGATTTTTTCATTGATCGCAAGCGCTCTTTTCTGAAGCTGTTCGGCTTCGGCCAACCGGTTTTGAGCCGCATAAAGCACCGAGAGATTTGCGAGGCTGGTCGCCGTGTTGGCATGGTCGGGTCCGTCGACCTGTTCGCTGATGGACAAGGAGCGTTTGAGCAGCACTTCGGCCTCGGCGTAGCGAGCCAGGCTCATATAAACGAGGCCGAGATTGTTCAGCGTCGTCGCCACGCGCGGGTGATCGGAGCCGTAGACTTTCTCGAGGATCGCGAGGGCGCGTTTGTGGTGGGCTTCGGCCTCGGCGAAGCGGCCGAGATTGTCGTAGAGGATTCCCAGATTGTTCAGAACGGTTGCGGTATCGGGATGATCGGGCCCGAGTATCTTTTCACGGATGACCAGCGCGCGCTTGAGGTGAGGAATGGCATCTTCGTAGCGGCCCAAGCCTTCGAGGGCGAGAGCGATGTGGGTAAGCCAGGATGCGACGTTCGCGCTTTCCGGGCCGTCTTCTTTCTCGCTGATCGTAAGGCTCTTTTCGGCCAAGGCTAGAGCTTCTTCGTAGCGCCCGGCGTTATAAAGTTCGATGACGCGGTTGGCCATCTGCACTTGAGATTCAAGCGCGAGTTCGATGGCTGCGCGCGCAGAGGGCGCGGCGGCGAATACGGCGAGCGCCGCCGCGGCCGCGGCCGAAAGGCAACCCGCAATGATCGCGGCTGCTGGGCGCATCGCCGTTTGCCTACGCTCTTACCGCCTCGACGCGGCCGGGTTCCAGATTGTCGTCGAGGTCGTAGCCGACCAGGTCGGTCTTGCCGTCTTCGTTGGTGTCGAACAGGACGTAGTCGAATTTCAGATCGTTGTTCTCGTCGACGTAGATCGCTTCGAGAACGCCGTTTTCGTTTTCGTCGAACCCCATCAAGGTGGGCTTGGATTTGTCGTCGGGGATGGAGAGCATCGTGTCGCGCGTGCCGTTGCAGTTGGCGTCGATAATCAGAATCGTGCCATCGTTTTCTTTCGTCCGGTGGCGGCTGAGCGTCACCGGTTCGCATTCCTTGCCGCTGGGCGCGGGGGCCGCGGCGACGGTCGCCGGGGCGAGGCGGTCGCCGGTTTCGCCGAGGAAGCGCGCCACTTCGTTCGAGGCGATGGCGAAGTTGATCAGCGTGCCTCCGCCGAAGGTCGACACGCCGACGAGTTCGCCCGCGTCGTTCAGCAACGGTCCGCCCGAATTGCCGGGGTTGATCGGCGTTTGCGTCTGTACGACGTCGGCGCGATGTTCGACCGGCGAGGATTTGTACTTCCATTCGTAGTTGCGGCGGATCTGGCTGACGATGCCCTTGGTGTAGGACCACACTTCGCCGAGCGGATGGCCGATGGCGTGCACGTCGGCGCCGATCGACAGTTTCGTGTGATCGCCGAGCGTGATGACCTTGGCGTCGGAAGGGATCGAGGACACTTTGATGAGCGCGAGGTCGGCGATCTGATCGATGCGCAGGACCTTGGCTTGGACAGCGTCGGACTCTTTGACCTCGGTGTCGGTGTTTTGCGGTTTGAAAATCACGCCGACGGTCTTGCGGCCCTCGACGACATGCCAGTTGGTGATGATCGTGCCGTCTTTGTCGATGATGGCGCCGGAGCCGAGCGAATCCGGCGTGACGATCAGAACGACCGAGCGGGCGAACTTTGCATAGAGGTTTTGTTCTTGCTGGCCTCGCAGGGGCGGCGGATCGATCGAGGATCGCGCACCCGCGATGCTGCGCAGGATGCGGCCGGGCGAGGCGCCGCCGGTCGCTTTGCCGGCGTTCGACATATCGCCGAGATCGGGGATGGCGCCCGCCCTCGGCGCACCCGGTTCGGGCATCGCGGGCATCGCCTTGGGCGGCGGACTATCGGCCGCGCGCGCCGTTTGGAGCGCAAACACGAAAGTTAGAGCCATCGCCGTCGCTGCCGCGACGACTGCGCGCGTCAAAGTCATAATCGTTGCCCGATGAAAATGCCCCAAGTCCCCGTCAAAGCTTAACAACGAGCGGTTGTGCGGTCACTGTGTTCTTTGTGCCGAAGCGGCAGGTAAACCGGCGTCTAGTCTTTGCGCGGTGTTATGCCGCCAGGCAAAAGGCGGATTTTTAAGACAATGCCGGCTGCCCGGACTGCGAAGGCGATAAAGAGTGCCGCGACAAGGGCCCAGACCTCGCCGGCGCCGGTCAAGCGGACCGCATAGTTCGAGAGCGCCCCGAGCAATGCGGCGGTCACGTAAATTTCGCCCGAGAACACCAGGGGCACGCGGTTGGCGAGCACGTCGCGGACGATACCGCCGCCGGCCGCACCCAGTGCGGTCAGGAAGATCGTGACGGCGGGATCGAGGTCGAGCGCGATCAAGTTTTGCGTTCCCGTCGCCGTGAACAGGGCCAGGCCTGCCGCGTCGGCCCAAACCAGCGACTTCTCCGGTGGCGCGCGGAAGCGAACGAGTTCGAACACGACGACCGCCGAGATGAGGGCAGCCCATAACGGTTCCGGCGCGTCGAGCCAGCGTACGCGCGTGCCAATCAGGACGTCGACGACCGTGCCTCCACCGATGCCGGCTGCCACCGAGAGGAACACGGCGCCGATCAGGTCGAAGCGCTTTTCCGCCGCGACCAACGCGCCGGAGGCCGCGAACACGGCGGTGCCGAGGATGGAGAGGATGGCGAGGGTGGTGTTCATAGCGTAAGAAGCTGCGTTCGTGGTTCCGCGGATTATTTACAGTTGACGTTGTTGTTGCGGGCCCGGAAAAGTCAATCCGAACGCCTGCCCGCGCCGTCAGGAGAATTCGAATTGGCGACCTTCATTCTCATTCATGGCGCATGGCACGGCGGGTGGTGCTGGGACGAGGTGGTGCCGTTGTTGCGCAACGCCGGGCACACTGTCGTGGCGCCCGACTTGCCCGGCATGGGACACGACAAGACGCCGCTGGCGAAGGTCGATTTGTCCAAGTGGACATTGTTCGTGTCGGATTTGGTGGTGCAGGCGTTCGAGCCGGTCGTGCTGGTCGGGCACAGCCGTGGCGGCATCGTGATCAGCGAAGTGGCCGAGATCGTGCCTGATCGGATTCAGACCTTGGTCTATCTCGCGGCGTTTTTGACGCCGGACGGCAAGACACTGGGCGACATGTTGGCGATGGTGCCTGGCCGGCCGGTGGTGACAGGCGCGATCGTCATGGGCGACGACAGGATTTCTTCGTCGATTGCGCCGGGGAAAGTGGGGCCGGTGTTCTATAACACGACGTCCGATGCGCTCAGCGCGCGTGCCGGCGCTCTGTTGGGTGGCGAACCGATGATGAGTTTCACGACAAAGGTCAACGTCAGCGCGGCGCGTTACGGTCGCGTCAAGCGCGCCTATATCGAATGCAGCGAAGACAATGCGATCCCGGTCGAATTGCAGCGTAAGATGCGGGAGGCCTTGCCATGCAGTCCGGTGGTGACGCTCGCCACCGATCATTCGCCGTTCTACTCGGCGCCCGAAGCGTTGTGCCGGGCGCTGATCGAGATCGAGGCAGCGTCGCGGAAAACCTGAGCAGGAGAATTTCGGATGTATCAGCTCTATATCGCCAACAAGAATTACTCGTCGTGGTCGCTTCGGCCGTGGGCGTTGATGCGGGAATTGAGGATTCCGTTCGAGGAGAAGTTTCAGCGCTTCTTGGCCGGCGGCAGTGTGGCGGCGTTCAAGGCGTTTTCGCCGACGGGGAAGGTGCCGACGTTGCACGATGGCAAGACCGTCGTTTGGGACTCGCTTGGGATCACGGAATATTTGGCCGAGCGGCATGACGGCGTTTGGCCGAAGGATGTTTCCGCGCGCGCGTGGGCGCGCTCAGCGGCGGCGGAGATGCACTCGGGCTTTGGGACGCTGCGCGAAATATGTTCGATGAATTGCGGCGTGCGGGTGCGGCTGAACGGACTACCCGACGCTCTTACGCGCGATCTCGCGCGGCTGGGCGAAGTTTGGAACGACGGGTTGGCGCGGTTCGGCGGGCCCTTTCTCGGCGGCAAAGCGTTCAGCGCGGTCGATGCATTTTTTGCGCCGGTGGCGTTTCGCGTGCAGACTTACGGGCTAACGCTCGATGCGACGGCGTCGCACTATGCGCTCAGGCTGCGCGAGTTGCCTGCGATGCGCGAGTGGTATGTGGCGGGACTGGCAGAGACGTTTCGCGATCCCGAGCACGACGAGGTTATTCTTAAGTACGGCGCCATCGTGGAGGATTTGCGGGCGCCGGTTCACTGATTTTCCACGCCGGCTGCATGTCGTCGCCGAATTCGATTTGCGTGGCGTTGAGGTAGCGGTGCAGCGGGACTGTTAGGTTGCCGGGTGCGGGCCCGTTGTTTGCGCGGCCGGCTAGATCGTACCGCGAGCCACAGCACGGGCATTGCAGATCATCGGAGATGTATGAAACCTCGGAGAAGCGTGATCCTGCCCGGCTCACGACGCAGCCTTCACGAGTGCATCTGGCGTTGCAGACCATGATCTCCGGCTTGAGCGAGCGGTGCCAGTTTCTTGCCGCTTCGGGTTGCGACGACTCTGACGAATTGCGATCTCGAAATTTTTTGCCGATGGGAGTCCGCCCTTCGCGCAGACTTGCGAGTTCGTCTTGCGTGCGGCGAAATACCATCAAAGGTGCGAGGTTTGTCGCGACATAGGATGGGTTGCCGCCTTTGAGGTCGCCAATGTCGAAGATGAGGCGCCGCGCTTTGATGTCGGCTGCGGGTCCCATCGAGGCGAAGAACGGCCAGAGCGCGAGGGCGGTGCCGACGCCCGTCGTCGCCATAGCGGCGGTGACGAGGAAATCGCGACGCGGGCGTATCGGTTCGTCGTCGCTCATCAAGCGCGGGCTTTCTTTGCCTCCGCAGGATAGCACGTTTCGAGGGTCGGCAGTGTCGTTGCCTTGATTGCGTCCGCCGGGAGTTTGGCGAGGTAAGCGGGGTCGCGGGCGTAGGCGGCTTCGTGGATCAGGGGTTCGCGCGGCAGTTGGCGCCAGCCCGAAAGGCTCATCTTGCGGGTCTCGCGCCATACGTCGCGGCCGGCTTCGCGGCGCAGTTGCCATTGCTTTTTTGGGAACAATTGCGCCGGCCACCAGGCGATGTGTTTCAGTTCGTCATGCAGGGTCGCGGTGGCGTCGGGCTTTGCGTAAGCGCCGCCGTCGCGGCCCATGATGCGGGCCTCGCGTTTGGGATCGGTCAACAGGCCTTTGTGTTGGGCCTCGCGCAGCATCCATTCGAGCGCCACTTTCGACAGCCCCGAGTCCTTTTCCGGATAGCCGCCGCCGACATCGCCGTGCGAGCCGGGGAACCAGACCTGCAACATGTCCCTGGGACCGGCGCGCTGCGGCTTGGGTTTGGGGCGCCAGAGATTGTGATGGAAAAAGGCGCGGCGCTCGTCAATGGCGAGCGCGTGGCGGCCGATCTCGATCGACGGATTTTGGCCGGTGAAGGGCAGGCGCAGCGGATTGTCGATCCAGCCGACGGAGTTGACCGTGTCCCACAGGCCGACGAAATAGGGATTGCAGTCGGCGGAGGAGAAGGTCTGCTTGAATTGTTGGGCCAGGATCAATGTCTTTGCGATGCCGCTTTTGTCGTTCGACGGGTTGCGGCCGGCGTTCTGGGCGTCGATGCGCGACATCATGCGGATGGCGTAGGGCACCAAGGGTTCGTTGCCCTTGCGGATGAGGCCGTACATGTGGAGCAGGGCCGCCACGGCGCGGACGGTGTAGGCGCCGCGGCTGAAGCCGAAGAGGAAGACTTTGTCGCCCGGCTCGAAGTGGTTCATCAAAAAGACGTAGGCGTCGGCGATGTCGTTCTTTAGGCCGTAGCCGAAGGCGAAACCCGCAAGGCGCGTCCACCAGCGCGCAAAGCCGGTGAGCGCGCCCGCGGCCTCCAGCGTGCCGAGACCAGGGTGGTAGTACGTCGTCTGCAGGTGCGGGTCGTGCACGAGCATTTGATAGAGTTTGACGACGTTGGTGCGGTCGCCGTCGAACTCATTCGACGTGCCGTCGCAACAGACGACGATGCTCTTGGGCATGGGTTTGCCTTGGCCGCGCGACTCAATTCATGTCGGCGGCCAGGATCGCACAGCTCAATGCGTCATCAAAAGCTCAGCAATTTGAACGGCGTTCAAAGCCGCACCCTTGAGCAGCTGATCGCCTGCGACCAGCATGGCGAGCGAGCGGCCGGTCGGGTCGCTTTGGTCCGGGCGGAGGCGGCCGACCAGGACTTCGTCTTTGCCCGCGGCGTCGCGCGGCATGGGGAAATGGTTCGCGGCGCGGTCGTCGACGATGCGCAATCCCGGGGCGGCGCTCAAGATCGCGCGCGCTTCGTCGGGCGCGATCGGATTTTCGAATTCGACGGTCATCGCGATCGTGTGGGCGCGAAACACCGGCACGCGGACGCAGGTGATGCCGATGCGCAGATCGGGCGCGCCCATGATCTTCTTGAGCTCGCGCGCGACTTTGATTTCCTCGCCGTTGGCGCCGCTTTCGGGATCGACCTTGTCGTTGTGGCTGAAGACATTGAACGCGTAGGGGTGGGGCAGGACGCGCGGTTCGAAGGGACGGCTTGCGAGATAGGCTTCGGTCGAGGCGCGCAGTTCCTCCATCGCCACGGCGCCCGCGCCGGGGGCCGCTTGATAGGTGGCGGCCACGACGCGCCGGATCTTGTTCTCGCGGTGCAAGGGCCAGAGCGCCATGACGGCGATGGCCGCCGTGCAATTGGGGTTGGCGACGATGTTGTTGTGGGCGAGCGCCGCGCTGGCGTTCACTTCCGGCACGACGAGCGGTACGTCCGCGTCCATGCGGAACAGCGAGGCGTTGTCGACGACGATGGTGCCGCGGCTCGCGGCGCTGCGCGCGAATTCTTGCGACACGGCGCTGCCGGCGGCGAACAAGGCAATGTCGACGTTGTCGAAGCTCAGGTCGTCGAGCGCGTCGATGCGAATATCGCGATCATGAAATCTGGCGCTGTGTCCGGCCGAGCGCGCCGAGGCCAGCAGCTTCAAACGCGAGAGCGGGAAATTGCGCTGCGCGAGGCATTTGACCATTTCCGCACCGACCGCGCCCGTGGCGCCGACGACGGCGACGGAAGGCGAGCGCGGTAGTGCGGCGCGTCGGGGGCGTTGCTGGGCGGCGGGCGAAACTGACATCGGCACTCTCCTGGTTGGCCGGAGACGGGCGCCGATCTTGGTCGCGGCCCCGTCCGTTTCCGGCGGGGGCTTTGGACTGTTGCGCTTACAGTGTATCGCGCACGCGTTCCAAAGCCGCCCCGGATATGGGCGTCTTGGTCTTCGTCGTGCGCTTCAATGCAGACATCATGATGGCGGGCTGATATCGCAGGCGTGTTGAGTCGTCAAGCACTCCACCGGCAACGACGCCTGATCGGGACGCTTTCATGGCAAGAATTCTGATGCCCCTGCCGTCGCGGGACTTCGATCCGACCGAGACCGGCGTACCGTGGCGCGTTTTAACGGAGCGCAAGCACGAGCTCGCGTTCGCGACGCCGGACGGTAAGCCCGGCGAGGCCGATCCGTTGATGGTGACGGGCAAGGGACTTGGGTTGCTTGCGCCGTTTTTGCGCGCGAATGCGGACGGGCGAGCGGCTTACGAGGCGATGGCCGGGAGCGCCGCGTTTCGAGCGCCGATCACATATGAGGCGATCCGGCTGCAGGATTTCGATGCGCTGATGCTGCCGGGCGGGCACGCCAAGGGGATGCGGCCGTTTCTGGAATCGGCGGTGTTGCAGGCGCATGTCGCGGCGTTTTTCGAAACGGCAAAGCCCGTGGGCGCGATCTGCCACGGCGTGTTGCTGGCCGCACGGTCGCAGACGCGGTGGGGCAAGTCGGTGTTGAACGCGCGCAAGACCACCGGATTGACGCGGCAGTTGGAAATGACGGCGTGGTGGATGACCCGGTTTTACCTCGGCGATTATTATCGCACGTATCCTATGACGGTGGAGGACGAGGTGCGCGCGGCGCTGGCGCATCCGGAGGATTTCACCGTGGGGCCGACTTCGTTCTCGCGCGATTCCCTGGCGCATCCGGAGTTGGGATTCACCGTGCGCGACGGGAAATATCTGTCCGCGCGCTGGCCGGGCGATGCGCACCGCTTTGCGATGGAGTTCGATAAGATGCTGGGTGGCTGAGTGCACGCCTTGGACCGCGCTGCCGTCATACGAGGCCTAGACCTGATGGCCGAGCGCGGCGATCCCACGGCCCAGGTCTACGCGCGAGTGTTCGCGGCGCATCCGGCGATGGAAGCCTTGTTCGTGCGCGATACGGACGGGAGCGTGCGCGGGAACATGCTGGCCGAGACGATCAGTGCGATCCTCGATTTCATCGAGCGCGACACCTATGGCGGCAATCTGATGCGCGTCGAAATCGTCAATCACGAAAATCTGGGCGTACCGAAAGAGGTATTCGGCACCTTCTTCACGGCGATGCGCGATGCGTTCAAAGCCACGATCGGTGCGGATTGGACGAATGAGATCGACGATGCCTGGGCGGGGCTGCTCGCGCGGATCGACGAGGTGCTGGCCGTGACACGCGCCGATTGAAGGGCGCGTCGCGATTTGCATACCCAATAAGAGGACGCGTAGTAGATGCTTAATGCGCGCCGGGCGGGCTTGGCGGGGTGTGCGAACTCGTGTACTCGCGACGTTCGTGTTGCGTGTGGATGGTTCCCGTGGGTCGGACGTTTGGGGCGTTGTTCGTGTTGCTGGCGATGGCGGCGGGTCCGTGCCGCGCGGATGTCGCGCGCGACGGGGCCGATTGCAGCGACGAGAACTCGTCTGCCGAGCGGGTGATCGAAGCGTGCAGCGGCGTGATCGACGCGGCAACGGTTTTGCCCGATGTGAAATACGCCGCGTATGTGCGGCGCGCGACGGCGTTTTTCGAGTCAAGCGTCGATTTCCCGCGCGCGATCGCCGACGCTTCGGAGGCGATCAAGCTTAGGCCCGCGTTTGCCAACGGCTATGTTCTTCGCGGTGGCATGCACCTTGCCTATAACGAGTTCGACAAAGCGATCGCCGACTTCAACCAGGCGATCAAGCTTGCACCCGGCGACGCGCAGGCGCTGGCGAGCCGGGCCTATGCCTATGTGCAGCTGGGCGACAGCGAGCGGGCGATCGCCGATTACAGCGAGGTGATCCGTCTGCGGCCCGACGACGCGAATGCCCATTACGACCGCGGCGGCGCCTACGAGAAGCAGGAGAATTTCGATCGCGCGCGCGCCGACTACAACCAGGCGATCAAACTGCAGCGCGATTACGCCGGCGAGTTTCAAGAGAGCTGCTTTGCGCCCAGCGACAAGGGCGAGCGGGTGCTGGCGAATTGGCCGGC
>JANOFM010000109.1:0-14914 GCA_031413635.1 Alphaproteobacteria bacterium
CCGCAAGGGGCCAAGGCGGGTTGGTGGAAGAAGGCGGTCCAACTCGACCTTGAGGCGAAAGGCATCGTCGCGCGGGAAAATACCAAGCCACTGCGCTGGTACAAGCGATCGTCTGTTCCGAAACGATGACTGGCCCATCCATGAACCGACACGGGATATTTCGGTGACAGTGCATTTAACTCCCTTCCGCCTTCGGCTGCGGTCCGCGCCTAGCCGGTTTTAGGACCCGGCCGCTCTTGCGTTCCAGGCGGGCGATGATGGCATCGTTTCCCAATGGGCGGCCGATGGTATCGGCTTGGCGCAGTTTTTGCGATAGGTCCTCGTCCTCGCCCGATTTGATCAGCTCGGCGAAATTCGGATAGCGCGACAGCACCGGGTCGCGCGCCGTCAGCCCGTCCTTGCGCCCCAGATGCGCATGGACGCTGGACCAGGGCCAGTCGGTCGCGCGCTTGCACAATCGGGCGCGCACCGGATTGAGCGCCACATAGCGCAACGCCGCGCCCAAATGGCTTTCGTCCATCGCGACACAACCGAACCGCCCCTGCCAAAAATGCCCGCTGCGCTTCTGCCGCATATGAATGTGGCCCGCGTAGTATCGATGGACTGGTGCGAGCGCGCGGCGCAGCGCGTCGGTGTCGTGGGGAACGACGATCAGGTGAACGTGGTTGGGCATCAGCACCCACGCCCAGACTTCGACGCCGGCTGCCGTCGTGTATTCGACCAGAAGATCGCGATAGAGGCGATAGTCGTTGTCGCAGAAGAATGTCCGCGCGCGCCTGTTACCGCGTTGCGTGACGTGGTGCGGGAGGCCGGGAAATACGGCGCGGGCAAGGCGGGCCATGGGTGACGTTTGGGCGCCGGCGAGCGCGCGTCAATTAAGTGCACTGTCACCGAAATCCGCAGCATCGCTTGGAAATTGGCGGTTTTCCGCCCCTGCCCTGCCCGCGCGTTCAGCCGACGATTTCGGTGTCGGCGAAGAAGAATTTGATTTCGCCAGCGGCGTTTTCGGCGCTGTCGGAGCCGTGGACGGAGTTGGCTTCGATCGACTCGGCGAAGTCCTTGCGGATCGTGCCGGGGGCGGCTTTGGCGGGGTCGGTCGCGCCCATGACTTCGCGGTATTTGGCGACGGCGTTGGCACCTTCCAGCACCTGCAACACGACCGGACCCGAGGTCATGAACTTGACCAGGTCGTGGAAGAAGGGGCGCGCTTTATGGACGCCGTAGAAGGCCTCGGCCTGTTTGGTCGACAGCCAGACCCGCTTTTGCG
Source organism: Alphaproteobacteria bacterium (assembly GCA_031413635.1). Classification (GTDB taxonomy): domain Bacteria; phylum Pseudomonadota; class Alphaproteobacteria; order Micropepsales; family Micropepsaceae; genus SZUA-430. The sequence goes on from JANOFM010000109.1 coordinate 1,268, forward strand.
CGATGACGCGAAGGCCCGCCGTTTCGAGCCGGTCGACGATCTTGCCGGTCAGGTTGCGGCGGGTCGCGTCCGGTTTGATGATCGAGAACGTGCGTTCGGTCGTCATTCGGTTGGTCCTTGGAAAATTTGGCCTTGGAATTTCGGCGTTTTTCGGGAGGGCCTTCATACAGAGCGGCCCTTATGGCCGCAAGGCGGGCCGGCACCGCGCTTTGTCGCGCCCGGCTGCTGCGATCCGGCTTTCCCTTTGGCCGAAAGCCCATTAGACAGCGCGCCTCCCATGATACGCATCGAAAACCTCACCTACCGGATTGAAGGCCGTCCGCTGTTCGAGCAGACGTCGGCAACGATTCCGACCGGCCACAAGGTCGGGCTCGTCGGGCGCAACGGCACCGGCAAGACCACCTTGTTCCGGCTCTTGACCGGTGAGACCGAGGTCGACGGCGGCGACATCTCGCTGCCGCGCCAATGGCGCATCGCCGGCGTGAAGCAAGAGGTCGACGGTGGGCCGACGTCGCTGCTCGACACCGTGCTTGAGGCCGACGTCGAACGGTCGAGCCTGCTCGCGGAGTCTTTGACCGCAACCGATCCGATGCGGATCGCGGAGATCGAAACGCGGCTGGTCGATATCGGCGCGCATCGGGCGCCGGCGCGGGCGGCGGAGATTCTCGCGGGTCTCGGCTTCGATGCGGAGGCGCAGCTTCGTCCGTGTTCGGAGTTTTCCGGCGGTTGGCGGATGCGCGTAGCGCTGGCGGCAGTGTTGTTCTCCGATCCCGATCTGCTGTTGCTCGACGAGCCGACAAACTATCTCGACCTCGAAGGGGCGATCTGGCTCGAGCAATATTTGAAGCGCTTTCAGGGTACGATGATTTTGATCAGCCATGACCGCGATCTGCTCAACACCGCGGTCAATTCGATCCTGCATTTGGAAGACAAGAAGCTGACGTTCTACACCGGCGGCTACGACACGTTCGAGCGCACACGGTCCGAACGCCTGGCCGTTGCCGCCGCCGCGCGTACCAAGCAAGATGCGCAGCGGAAGCACATGCAGGAATTCGTCGATCGCTTCCGCTACAAGGCGTCGAAGGCGCGCCAGGCGCAGAGCCGGTTGAAGGCGATCGCGAAACTGCAGCCGATCGCCGGTATCTCGAACGAGCGCGTGGCGCCGTTCCGCTTGGGCGAGCCCGAGGAATTGTCGCCGCCGTTGATTGCGCTGGAATCGACTAGCGCGGGTTATGACGGGCGCACGATCTTGTCGCATCTCGACCTGCGCATCGATCCGGACGACCGCATCGCGCTGCTGGGTGCGAACGGAAATGGCAAATCGACCTTTGCGAAACTGATCGCCAGCAGGCTTGCGCCGATGGACGGCCGAGTGACGAAGGCGCGGCGGCTGCGCATCGGCTATTTCGCGCAGCATCAGCTCGACGAAATGAGGTCCGACGTCACGCCCGTGCGGCATTTGATGAACCTGTTGCCCCATATTCGCGAGCAAGAGGCGCGCACGCGTTTGGGGGCTGCGGGCTTTCCGGAATTCAAGGCCGACACCGCGATCGGCGATCTTTCGGGCGGCGAGCGGGCGCGGCTTTTGATCATGATCGCAGCGCTCGACGCGCCGCATCTTTTGATCCTGGACGAGCCGACGAACCATTTGGATATCGACAGCCGCGAGGGCTTGGTGCTGGCGCTGAACGACTATCCGGGCGCGGTGATTTTGATCAGCCACGATCCGCACTTGATCGAGACCTGCGCCGACCGGCTGTGGCTGGTCGCCAAGGGGCGCGTGACGCCGTTCGAAGGCGACATGGACGACTATCGCAAATTCCTGCTCGACGAACGCAAGCCCGCGGGGGCTGCCGCGAAAGTCAAAGCGCCCAAGCTCAACAAGGCCGAAGAGCGCAAGGCTGCCGCCGACCGTCGCGCGCAGGTGACGCCGCTCAAGCGCGCGGCCGACGAAGCGGAGAAACGGGTCGGCAAATTTCAAGCCGAGTTGGCCAAGCTCGATGCCGCGTTGAACGCGCCGGATCTCTACGAGAAGGACACGGGCCACGTGACGGCGCTGACCAAGCAGCGCGGCGACATGCTCAAACAGATCGAGCGCGCGGAGGCTGTGTGGTTAGAGGCGAACGAGGCGCTCGATGCGGCGCGGATGGCGCTCGAAGGTTCTGCATAGCGCCATTAAGCGCCAATTAACCCGCTTGGCGCAGGTTGATCGCTCACTGATTCGCGATGGGCAATTCGTTGGGGCTTTGGGTAGAGACATGAAATCGGCCACTACGCCGGACGCGCAAATGCGCGCCTTGAAAGAATGGGCAGTCGAGCGGATGACCGCGGGCACGCCAACGCCGTGGGCCTGGTTTCAGTTCATGAAACTGCTCGAAGTGATCGACACGTTTCTCGAAGCCGAGGACGATGCCGGCCTCCACGAGAAACGCCCGGCGCCCGCGGCCAAGCGATCGGCGCGGGCGAGACCGCTTCCGGCAAACGTGGTGTCGTTCGATGCCGTGATGCGCCAGCGCGCGGCAGAGTAACTAGACCCAGCCTTCCAGATTGCGCCGCGCGACGTCGTACCAATCGCGGTTCAGCGTCCGCGCGTGGTGAGGCTGTTGTTTGTAGGATTTTACGACGCCTTCGAGAATGTCTTTCGCTCGCGCGACATGTCCCTGCTTCTGAAGGTGGATCGCAAAGCGCACTTTGGCTTCATAACCCGGGAAATAACCGATCAACGCTTCGTATTCGGCGGTTGCTTGATCTGTTTTCGACTGGCCCTCGAGCGCACGCGCGTAGAGCAAATGGCCGTCGGACGAGGTGAACGTCGGGTTCTTCTCGCGCAGCAGATCGAGCGTCTGCTGGCACTCCGCGAAATCGCCCTTTCCGATCAGGACCCGCGCGAAACCCAGCAATAGCTTTGGGTCGTCGGCGTACAAACCCGTCAGCGCGGAGCGGTAGAGTACGACCGCGTCGTCGTGCATGTCCTTGCGCGAACATTCGTTGGCCAAATCCGCTTTCGCCTCGGCCGTCCCGGCGAGCTCGACCTGCGCCCGACGCTCGCGATACTCGCGATCCGGGTCGATCACGTTTTGAACATCGCTCAGTACGCGGCGCCCTCGCCGTGTGTTCGAAATTTCAGGCAGAACCTCGACCAGGAAATAAGCTGCGCTGCCCACGAGGGGCAAGAACATGATGACATAGAGCCAAGGCTGGGTGCGTCCGGTGCGCACCGCGTGAACAATGCAAAGAACTTGAATGGCGACAGTTGCGAATATTGCAATCGGCATCGGTCCACACCCCTATGAAGGGATAGCTCTGTCGTGACTCGGTATAACAACCGATTGCGACAGTCACTGTCAAAGGTCGGAGGCGCTTTGCGGCGGCTTTTCCCATTTGCCCGATGCGGCCTGCTGCCAGTAGGTGACTTGGTGGCCGCCGGCTTTTGCGCGCTTCCATTGTTCGCGCGCGGCGTCTAGGGCGGCCGGATCGCGGCCGTCGAAGATCATGACGACGCGCGCGGCGGCGGCGATTTCGCTGCCTGACCAATCTTGCGTTTGCGTTCCGTCGACGAAGAACAACACTTCGGCTGCGTTCGGGTTGCCGGCGGCGGATGTCAGAATGATAGGTTGTTCGGCCTGGTGCGCGTCGCGCGGAACCGCGTGGGGCAGAAAGCTGTCGTCGCGATAGGTCCAAAGATGTGCGTCGAGGGCGGCGACACGTTCGTCGGAACCGGCGCGGACCAAGGCCTTCCAGCCGCGCTTGCGCGTTTTCTCCAACAAGCCGGGTAGCACGTCTTCGAGAGCCGCCCGTTCCAGGTGATAGAAGAAAACGTCCGTCATTCAGCTTTCATAATTGTCGGCGACCAAACGGTTCAGCAGGCGGATGCCGAAGCCGGTCGCACCCTTGGGGGTGGAACCGCGCGCCTCTTCCGCCCAAGCGGTGCCCGCGATGTCGAGATGGGCCCAAGGCAGTTTGTTGACGAAGCGTTGGATGAATTGCGCCGCCGTGATCGAACCGCCGAATTGACCGCCGATGTTCTTCATGTCGGCGATCGGGCTGTCGATCAGCTTGTCGAAACGTTCGCCCATCGGCATGCGCCAAAGCTCTTCACCTTCGGACTTGCCTGCCTTGAGCAGCCGTGCCGCCAAGTCGTCGTCGTTCGAGAACAAGCCCGCGATTTCAAGTCCGAGCGAGATGCGGATGGCGCCGGTCAACGTCGCGAGATCGACCATGAATTTCGGCTTGAAGCGATTTTGGCAATACCAAAGCGCATCGGCGAGCACGAGGCGGCCCTCGGCGTCGGTGTTGAGAATTTCTATCGTTTGGCCCGACATCGATTTGACGACGTCGCCGGGGCGCTGTGCCTTGCCGTCGGGCATGTTCTCAACCAGACCGCAAATGCCGATCGCGTTGACCTTTGCCTTGCGGCCGGCGAGCACGTGCATGAGGCCGGTGACCGCCGCGGCGCCGCCCATGTCGTATTTCATCGCCTCCATGCCCGGCCCCGGCTTCAGCGAAATGCCGCCGGTATCGAAGGTCACTCCCTTGCCGACGAAGGCGATGGGTTGCGCGTTCTTGTCCTTGGCGCCTTTCCACTGCATGACGAGCAATTGAGATTCTCGTTCCGAACCCAAGCCCACACCCACGAGCGAGTGCATGCCGAGCTTGGACATGTCCTTTTCGCCCAACACCTCGACCTCAAGTCCAAGCTCCGCGAGCTTGAGGGCGCGTTTGGCGAATTCCTCGGGGTGGAGGACGTTGGGCGGCTCGGTCACCAAATCGCGAGCAAAGTAGACCGCGCGTGCGACCGCTTCGAGCGAGCGCCATGCCTTTTTTGCGTCGGCCGCGTCAGCGGTGCCGATATTGACCTTAGCGAGCGTCGGTTTGTCGTTCTTTTTTTGCGTCGTGCGGTAGTGGTCGAAGCGGTAGCTGCGCAACAACGCGCCCATCGCCGCGCGTGCGGCAGCCTGGGCATCGTCTTCGGACGTGGCACCCTTGGGCAGTTGAATGAGGATCGTCGCCACTTTTTCACCGCTGGCCAGCAAGCGCGCGACGGCCTGGGCGCCAAGGTTCTCGGCCGTGCCCGGATTGAATTCGCCGGGTTTGCCCAAACCTGCGACCAAGACACGGTCTAGGTCGAGGCCCGCCGGCGCCAAAAGCTCGACCAACTGGCCCTTGGCGCCGTTGAAGCGGGACGCCTTCAGGGCGCGCTTGACCGAGCCTTTGGATTTCTGGTCAAGACCATCAAGGAAACCGGTCAATTCGTCGGCCTCGGTAACTCCGACCACGAGCGTCCCCTCATCGGGAATCTCGGCCTTTACGAAATTTATTTGCATGGATGGCTGATCTCTTAACGGGAACACGAATTCGGTCTAAGCTCGAAGATCGTTGCGCGCAGGCTGCCGCTGGATTATTCGCATGTCTTGGTCGTCCGCACGGGTTGATTCATCTCGACTTCAGCACGGGGAAGCGGACCGATAGGCGCCGGGTTGTAACGGGCCGCAGGACTATTGTGAAGCGGCCCGCGTATTGAGGCCAAACAAGGCGCATCGGCTCCCATGTCCGGCATTCCAGGCTATATGTTCCGGCAGATCGGTGGGCCGCTTTTGTTCTTCACCTTCGTGCTGACGGGGGTTATCTGGCTTTCGCAGTCGTTGAGGATGCTGGATCTGGTGATCAACCAAAGTCAGTCGGCGGCGACGTATCTGTATCTGACCGTCTTGGCGTTGCCTCAGCTGATGGCGCTGATCCTGCCATTCGCGCTGTTTTGCGCCGTGCTTTATGCGCTCAACCGTCTTTACGTGGAGAGCGAACTCGTCGTCATCTGGGCGGCAGGGTTCAGCCGCTGGGTGGTGGCGGGTCCGGTGCTCGCGATCGCCGTTATGGCGACGCTCGTCGCTTATCTGTTCAATCTCGTGGTGATGCCGGCTGGGATGCGCGAAATGAAGGACCGCGTGTTCGAAATTCGCGCCGATCTGGTGAACACTTTCGTGCGCGAAGGCGCCTTTACGAACCCGATCGACGGTTTGACCGTCTATGTCGGAGAAAACAACGTGGGCGGCGACATTCGCGGCATCTTGGTCCACGACGCGCGCAATCCCAAGGGCATCGCGACCTATATGGCGCAGCGCGGTTTGCTCGCGAACACGCCGCTCGGTCCGCGATTGATCATGTTCGAGGGGAAAATCCAGTGGCTTGAAGGCGGCGAAGGCAGGCTCAAGATTCTGAACTTCGAAAAATACACATTCGACTTGGGCCAATTCGACAAGCAGCGGGATGAGACGTCGCGCGAAGCGAGCGAACGCTATTTGGGCGAGCTGCTTTATCCGGAAAAAACGGTCAGCGATAAGATGCGGCGGAAGTTTTTCTCCGAAGCGCACAACCGTCTGTCCGGCCCGCTTTATTGCCTGGTGTTTTCACTGATCGGCGTGATCGCGTTGGTCGGGGGCAGCTTCAATCGTCGCGGATACGGCGGGCGAATCGCACTGGCGATGGGCGCGGTCCTTGCCGCGCGGTTGCCCGGATTCGGACTTCAGCAAGTCACCAACGCTACGCCGGACGCGGCAATCCTGATGTATGCCTGGCCGGCGTTGTGGATCGCCGGACTGTCGATTGTGTTGTTGTTGCCGCGATTTGAAATGCTCAATCCCGGCGGTGTGACGGCGCAGGGCGCCGTGGGTGCCGCCGGATGACCCTTAGCTGGACGCTGTCGCGTTATTTGGGAACTCAATTTGCGATCAGCGTCGCGGTCGTGTTCGGGATGTGCGTGACGCTGGGTTTCGTCATCGACATCGTCGAACTGCTGAACCGCACGGCGGGCAAGGACGCCGTGCCTCTCTCGACAATCTTGGGTATGGCTTTGTTGAAGCTGCCCAACCTCACGGAAAAGATGATGCCGTTCGCGGTGTTGTTTGGTGCGATTTGGAGCTTCGCGCGCATGACGCGCAGTCAGGAACTGGTCATCGCGCGCGCCTCGGGCGTATCGGCTTGGTTGTTTCTTGCCCCGGCTCTCATCGTGTCGCTGCTGATCGGGACGTTTATGACGACTCTTTACAACCCGTTCGCGGCGCGATTGATCTCGCGCTACGAAGAGCTTGAGGCGCGATATATTCGGGGCAGGTCGTCGCTGCTTGCGGTATCCAGCAACGGGTTGTGGCTTCGCCAGGGCGACGAAAAAGGTCAGACGGTTATTCACGCGCTGCGGGTGTCGGACAGCGGGCTGCGACTGCAGGACGTGATCCTGTTCATCTACGAGGGGAAGGACAACTTTCGCGGCCGAATCGACGCCAAAGTGGCAGCCCTGGAAAAGGAGAAATGGCACTTGGAAAGGGCTTGGGTCACCGGCCCGGACCGTCCAGCTGTGTTCTATCCGACACTCGACGTGAAAACGTCGTTAACTCCGAACCAAATTCAAGAAAGCTTTGCAACCCCAGATACCATCGCGTTTTGGGACCTTCCGGCGTTCATCGGACAGGCGGAAGCGGCAGGCTTTTCGGCCACAAAACATAGGCTCCACTACCATGCCTTGCTTGCGGGCCCCATGCTGTTATGCGCTATGATCTTCGTGGCGGCGGCATTCTCGCTTCGGCTGGCACGTTTGGGGGGGGCGGCAAGGCTCATTCTCTCCGGCGTGATGACCGGATTCCTCTTGTATTTCTTCACGGACGTGACTCACGCCTTGGGGATTTCGGGGATCGTCCCGGTTGCGTTGGCGGCTTGGGCCCCGGCGTCGACTGCGTTGTTGCTTGGTATGGCGTCGTTGTTCAATCAGGAGGACGGATGAAGGTCGCGTATCGCCTCATCACCGGCCTCATTGCGATTTCGGTTTCAGCGACTGTCGCTTCCGCGGCCGGTCATGCGCCTATCTTTGCGCAGCTTCAAACGCCCGCAGCCAACGAACCCGCCCCCGCTGTCGAGGGCGAAAAGAAACAAGAAGTTCTAATCCGCGCCGACAAGATGACTTACGACGCCAACACCAACGTCGTCTCCGCGGAGGGCAATATCGAGGTCACGTACGGCGATCGCACATTGATCGCGGACAAGCTGTCTTACAATCAGGAAACGCGCGTGGTCGTTGCCGAAGGCAATGCATCGATCCGCGAGGCGAACGGGACAACGATTTCGGGCAACCGCATCGAAATCACCGACGACATGAAAGACGGTGTCATCGAAAGCTTAAATGTAATGATTGCCGGTCGCGGCCATCTTGCGGCGGCGCGCGCGACGCGCAGCGGCGGCAACGTGATGACGTTGGAGAAGGCGGCCTACACGACCTGCAAGCCATGCAAGGACGAGCCGAGCAAGCCGCCGACTTGGCAAATCAAAGCCTTCCGCATCATCTACAATCAGGAAAAAGCGCGCGTCGAGTACGAAGATGCGTTCTTCGAAGTGTTCGGCGTGCCGATCGCGTACATGCCCTATTTTTCGCATTCCGATCCCCAGGCGCCGCGCCAGTCGGGTTTCCTGGTCCCCGGCCTCGGGCATTCGACCGATTTGGGTTATTTCGTCGAGGTTCCCTACTACTTCGCGCTCGACCCAAGTTACGACTTGCTTTTGGCGCCGATGTATACCGAGAACGATGGGCCGCTGCTCAAGGGCGAGTGGCGCGAACGGACCAAGTCGGGCGCCTATAATTTCCAGGCCAGCGGACGCTACGGCCAGCCGCGCGACCGCTTCGGCGCCGATTATGGAGACGAGACGTTTCAAGGGCACGTCTTTGGCAAGGGACGGTTCCAGATCGATGAAGTTTGGCATTGGGGATACGACGCTCAATTGACGTCGAACGACACCTACCTCAAGCGCTATGACATCTCGTCTCTCGACCGGCTCGAGAACAATTTGTTCATCGAGGGAATTGACGGACGGTCCTATGCGGCGGTGAACGGCTGGTTTTTCCAGGGCCTGCGCGAAGAGGACGATCCGGGGCAGACCCCGTTGGTTTTGCCGTTGGCCGAGGTCGAATACGTGCCCGACGAGAAAGTGCTCGGCGGGCGCTTCCAGCTTTCGGCCAGCGCGCTCGTGCTGTATCGCGGCGAAGGACAAGACACCGCTCGCGCCTCCGCGACGGCCGCTTGGAAACTGCCATTGACGTCGACCGGCGGACATTTGTTCACGATGTTCGCGAACCTGCGCGCCGACGCCTATCATGTTACCGACACGGGCCTGTCGGGCGACGAAGACGAAACCGTGGGCCGAGTCTTGCCGTGGGCGGGCATCGAGTGGCGCTATCCGTTGGTCCGCACCGACTGGGGCTGGAAGCAGGTCATCGAACCGATCGTGCAGGTGATCGGCGCTCCTTACGGAGGCAATCCGAGCGAGATTCCGAACGAGGACAGCGCGAGCTTCGAGTTCGACGAAACGAACCTATTCTCGTTCAATAAGTTTCCGGGGCTGGACCGCTGGGAGACCGGACCTCGTGTCAACGCAGGCGTGCGCGCCGCCGCTTACTTCGACGAGGGATTCGTCGAGGCAATATTGGGACAGAGCTACCGCTTCCACGAGGACAACGCTTTTACCGACGAGTCGGGGTTGCGCAATCAGCAATCCGATTACGTTGGACGGCTAACGGTGCAGCCGGACGGCAATATCCGCGTCGTCCATAGATTCCGCATCGATCAGTCGGCTTTCCGCTTCGAGCGCAATGAGATTTACGCCGAGGCGTTCGATGTCGATTTATACTCGTTCAAGGCGGGATATATTTTGCTCGAGCCCGAGCCGCTCATTCCCGAGCAGCGGGAAGAAATCAATCTTGGCGGCAGCATCCGCGCGATCGACGATATTTGGATCCGGGCTTCCGGCCGCAAGGACCTTGCCGACGATCAGATGATCGAGAGCAAGTTCGGGATTTCCTATATCGACGACTGCGCCGAGTTCGGGATCGACTTCCGGCGGAGGTTTACCCGCGACCGCGATATCGAGCCGGCGACCTCGTTCCTGTTCACATTCCGCCTCAAAGGCGTGAACTAGCCTCCTTGGGAAGCCCGGATTTGAGGGCAGGAGCGGCCTTCCAGCGCCATTGATCGGGCGTGGGAAGTGGTTATTCTCCCGCCATTGCAGCGGTTGAGTGCCCGAGTCCCTCGCTCGGGCAGCGCCAGTCACCTCATGTACTTGGATCTAGCGATGTTAGTTCGCCGACCTGTTTCGTTTCATCGCCCCGTTAGAGCCCTGGCTTTGTGCCTTACGGCCGCCATCGCAATTTCGGCTGGCCGCACGGACGCCGCCGCCGCCACAAAAGAACCGCAGACCATGCGCGCGGCGGCTGTCGTCAACGACATCATTATTTCGACCTATGATCTCGATCAGCGCATCAAGCTTGTGATGGTGACGTCCGGATCGCAGGGCCCCGAAGCGGAACGTCGGTTGCGTCCGCAAATTCTGCGCCAGTTGGTCGACGAGTTGCTGCAGCTGCAGGAGGCGCAGAAATTCAACGTCAAGATCACGCAGGAAGATCTGGACAAGAACTTCAAGCGCATCTCCCAGCAGAACAACATCAGCGTCGATCAGATCAACAAGATGCTGGACGACAACGGCATCTCGCGTTCGACTCTCGTCACGCAGATGAAAGCGGACTTGGCTTGGCAGAAACTGGTGCAACAACGGTTGTCCCCGCGCGTGACCGTTTCCGACGACGAGGTCGATGCGGCATTCACTCAGATGCAGCAGGCATCTCAAAGCACGCAGTATTTGGTTTCCGAGATTTTCCTTGCCGTCGACGTGCCAGAGGCCGAGGATCAAGTTAAGCAGAACATCCAAAACATACTGGGCCAATTGCGTTCCGGATCGACATTTTCGGCTCTGGCGCGTCAGGTGAGTCAATCGGCTTCGGCCAGCAGCGGCGGCGACATCGGCTGGGTCGGCGAAAGCGAGCTTCCGGCGCCGGTGGCGGTCGCGGTAAAGACACTGGCGCCCGGTGCGATCTCGGATCCCATTCGTGCGCAAGGCGGATACTACGTCGTCGGCGTTCGCGAAAAGCGGCTGGCGCTGGGTACCAAGGCCGCGCCCGTAGAAGCGCAGAAGCCGCAAGCGGCGAAGAAGATGCAGGGGACGATTTCCCTCGGACGCATCGCCATCGCCATGGCCGAAAATGCGTCGAAGGCAAAGCAAGACCAGATTAGGGCGGCTTCGATCGAAATCTACCGCGCGGTGAACGGATGCCAGAGCGCGGGTGCGGTCGCGAAATCGCACGGCGCGAAATTCGAAATGATTGGCCAAATGAGCGTCAAGGACGTGGCGCCGCAGTTCCAAAAAATCCTCGGCGAAACACCCAATGGCCGCTCGACGCCACCGCTGCGCGGGGCGACGGGCGTGGAGATGTTCGTGATCTGCTCGGGCGGCATGGTCCCGCCCGTTCAAATCGGCGGCGGACCGGGCGCGGTCAAGGCGGCCACGGAAGTGACCAAGGAAGAAGTCGAGAACCGACTCTACAATCAGGAGCTTTCGATGTTGGCGCGGCGCTATCTGCGCGACTTGCGCCGCGATGCCACGATCGAAATGCGGGACAACTAGAGGCTGATGGCAGCAGGGCTAAGGCCTCTTGCGCTGACCATGGGCGAGCCTGCGGGGATCGCGGGCGAGATTGCGATCAAAGCCTGGCATGCCCCCGATGGGCGACCTGTTCCAGCCTTTGCGGTACTGGGCGATCCCGATTGGTTGCGCGCTGAAGCGCATCGGATCAAGAGCCATTCTCACATTGTCGAGGTCGCCTCGCTGCAAGAGGCGGGTGCGCGTTTCGCCGACGGCGTGCCGGTGCTGGTGCAGCGACTGAGCGAAAAGGCCGTGCCGGGCAAACCTTCGACTGCGAACGCCCCTACGGTCATCGCCGCCATTGAGCGCGCGGTCGCTCTGGCGCGGTCGGGCGAGGCCAGCGGTGTCGTGACGAACCCGATCCACAAGGCAACGCTCTACAAATCCGGCTTCAAGTTTCCGGGCCATACCGAATATTTGGCGTCTTTGTGCGGCGTGACGGGACCGGTGATGATGCTTGCGGTCGAAGGGCTGCGCGTCGTGCCGGTGACGGTGCATCTGTCGCTGGCGGCGGCGATCAAGTCTTTGACCTCCGACATGATCGTCGCAGCGGCTCGAACGACGCATGCCGCTTTGATCAGGGATCACGGGATCGTCAAGCCGCGTTTGGCGATCGCCGGTCTCAACCCCCATGCGGGCGAAGACGGCGCGATGGGCGATGAGGAAGGCCGCGTCATCGCGCCGGCGGTGGCGCGCCTGAAAGCGGACGGCATCGACGTTTCGGGGCCCCTGCCTGCCGATACGATGTTTCATGCCGGCGCCCGCAAGCGCTACGACGCAGCGATATGCATGTATCACGATCAGGCGTTGATTCCCTTGAAGACGTTGGATTTCGCTGGTGGGGTCGCTGTCACACTCGGGCTTCCGTTCGTGCGGACGTCGCCCGATCACGGCACGGCGTTCGACATTGCGGGCCAAGATCGCGCCGACCCGAGCAGCCTGCTTGCCGCGTTGCGGCTGGCCGAGCGCATGGCGCTCCAGCGCGCGGCGAACGGATGAACTCGGGCGACGGCTTGCCGCCGCTGCGCGAAGTGATTGCGCAGTTGGGTTTGAGCGCGCGACGCTCGCTTGGCCAGAACTTTCTGATGGATTTCAATTTGACGCGGCGCATCGCACGCGAGGCGGGATCGCTCACCGGGCGGACGGTCGTCGAGGTTGGGCCCGGTCCCGGCGGCTTGACGCGGGCTTTACTCATGGAAGGTGCCGGACACGTCATCGCCATCGAGCGGGATCAGCGCTGCACGCCGGCGTTGGAGGCCATCGCCCTCGCCTACCCTAAACGACTTACCGTCGTGATGGCTGACGCCGTGGATGCGGACGAGGCGGCATTGGTGCCGAAGGGAGAGCGCGCCATGGTGGTGGCAAACCTGCCGTACAACGTCGCCACGCCTTTGCTGATCAAGTGGTTGACGGCGCACGACTGGCCGCCTTGGTACGAGAGCCTGACCTTGATGTTCCAGCGCGAGGTGGCGGAGCGGATCGTGGCTTCGCCGGGGGACGATGCCTATGGGCGGCTGTCGGTCATCAGCCAGTGGCGCAGCGCGCCCAAGATTTTATTCGACGTCAATCGCAGCGCGTTTACGCCGGCGCCCAAGGTGACGTCGACCGTGGTGCGATTTTCGGTTCTCGCCAAGGCGCGTGGCGAGGCGGAGCCCCGGATGATCGAACGGGTCACGGCGGCGGCCTTCGGCCAACGACGCAAGATGTTGCGGTCGAGCCTGAAGACGCTTGGAAGCGATAGCGACTCGATGATCGAAGAGGCAGGTCTCGACCCAACCGCGCGCGCGGAGGAAGTATCCGTCGAGGGCTTTGCGGCGCTCGCGCGCGCATTTGCCAAGCGCGCCGGCTAGGCGGTCAGCGTGCGTACGAACTCGGACAGGCCCGTTTGGCGCGTGCGTTTGTGGCGCTCGGACTCCACGATGTGGGCGATCTTCGCCTCGGCGACGCGGATGTCGTTGTTGACGACGACATAGTCGTATTCGGCCCAGTGGCTGAGTTCGTCGTTCGCTTTGGCCATCCGCTGCGCCACGACGTCGGCCGGATCTTGGGCGCGCGAACGCAGGCGGCGTTCGAGTTCGGCGCGCGACGGCGGCAGGATGAAGACGCTGACCACGTCTTCGCGCGCCTTTTCCTTCA
>JANOFM010000110.1:0-19589 GCA_031413635.1 Alphaproteobacteria bacterium
TTGCACTCTTCGTCGTCGCCGTCGTCTTGATTGCAGTGGATGACGACCTCGTCGCCGACCTTCCACCGTTTCACCTTCGCGCCCACGGCCCAGACGATGCCCGAGGCATCGGACCCAGCGACGTGATAGGGATTTTTGTGGCTGTCGATCGGCGAGACCGGCGTGCCGAGGGCCGCCCAGACACCGTTGTAGTTCACTCCCGCCGCCATCACGAGCACCAGCACGTCGTGGGAATCGAGCTCCCATGTCGGCACGACCTCGATCTGCATCGATTTCTCGGGCTCGCCGTGACGCTCCTTGCGGATCGCCCACGCATACATTTTGGGCGGCACATAACCCAGCGGCGGAATCTCGCCGATTTCGTAAAGATCTTTGTAAGCGGGCTTCATTTCTTTGACCGCCGTCGCTGCTGCCGCTGCCATATCACCCTCTCTGGCCGACCAAAATGTTGCGTCGCCATAACACACGATAATTGTGCAGTGCAATATAGCGAAATCGCAAGCTATGCCACGCAATCCGCTACGATACTTAACGATTGTTGCTAATTGGCACGCAGAAACGACTTTTCCATGCAACCGTTGCTGCGGCGCAAACGTAACGCTGGGGACAAATTCGACAAGGCAAGCGTTAACCCGACCGGTCGTCAATGCTTCGGCGGGATCTTCTCTCCAGCCCGTAGCGGCAACGAAATCTTATCGGTGGCCAGCGGGCAATTGTAGTGCGGCGAGCGGGCGCAATTGGGATTGTAAGCGCGATTGAAATCGATCGTCAGGGCGGCAGGCAGCCCCTCTACGTCGATGTCGATATATCGCCCGACGCCGTAGGTCTCCCTACCCGACAATTCGTCGAGAAAGAACGCCGACAACGACTTCACTTTCGCCGGATCGTTCGCATCCGTATACATCGCAAGCCGCATCGGCTTGCCCTCAAGCGTGAACACGGCAAAGCCCGCGCGATTGAATCGCTTCGACCAGCCGCGCGAGGTTTGAAAATCGACGCCCTGCAACGCCGGTGAGGCTTCGAACGTCGCCTCGACCACGGCGTTCGGATTATAGTCGAAGTGAGCAAGCCCCGTGAAGTCGCGCGCCGACGGATGACTTTGATTGTATACCATCACCCGCAAGCCATCGACACCGGGCTTGATTTGGGTGATCGCAAAACGCACGTCGATGCCGGGCGCAATGTTGACCGTCTGCGGCTTTTCGAGCCTGAAAGTCTCGGCCTTCCCTCTGGTCAGGACCTCCGCGCTGCCGCCTTTGTATGTCACGCGCAACCCATCGGGCGCCGACAGCGCGTCCAGCGTCCATGCATATTCGAGCATCTTCTGCTTGCGGTTGGTCAGCCACGCGCTCTGTCCGTCGGTCAGATAGACCGCATCGTCGATCTTCAGAATCGCGAACTCTTTCGTCGACCACGCTGCATTTTCCTCGGCGCGCCACTTTTCCCAAGCCTCGACCGGCGACAATGCCGCCGACGCCGTTGGAACGGCTTCATCCGTCGGCCCGCACGCCGACAAGGACAAGGCGACGGCAAGGGCAGGTCCAAGAACTCTTTTCATGGTCGTCTCTCGCTGTCCGAATGCTCGGATGAAGGGGCAATGCGCGCGTGCCGTCAACTCTGATGCCTCGCGTGCACCGGCACGCCCCGATGCTTGCTCCGAAAGGCCGCCATCTCCTTGATCAGCCACTCGACGAACGCCTTCACGTCGGGGCGCCCGCGATCTGCCTTGCGATGAACGACGTAGTAGGACGAATCCCCCGCGATCGCCGGCGCGAACGGCACCACCAAGGACGCCGCCACCGGCGCCTCCCAGATCAACGGATGCATGCCCAGCGCGACACCGTGCCCGCGCGCCGCGGCGTCCAGCGTGGCCGGAATCGTATCGAACGACAAATCGCGTTTAGCTTTCAGACCAGCCAATCCGGCCGCCGCAAGCCACGTCGCCCACGCCTCCGGCCGCGCCGTCACGTGGATCAGCGTGTGCCGCGCCAGATCGGCCGGCGTCTTCAACGGCACCGGCCCCTTCAGCAGCTTCGACGCGCAAACCGGCACGCCGCGCACGTCGAGCAGTTTGCGCGAAACCAAGCCCGGCGTCGGCGTCCGCATGTTGCGTATCGCAACGTCGACCCCGTCGCGCGCAAGATCCGCGACGCGATTGGCCGTTTCGATATCGAGAACGATATCCGGAAAACGCGCCTGAAAGCGCTCAAGCCGCGGGATCAGCCACGCGCTCGTGAACAAAGGCAGCGCGCTCACCCGCAATGTTTTCACCCCGTTTCGCGTGCGCAACCGTCCGGCCGCAACGGCAATGCGCCCGAACGCCCGTTCGGTCTCGCGCAACAGCGCCTTGCCCGATTTCGTCAACTCGACCCGTCTCGCCCCCCGCGAGAACAAGGCGACGCCTAGCCATTCCTCAAGCCTGCGAATCTGATGACTGACGGCCGACGGCGTAACCCCAAGTTCGCGCGCCGCTTCCTGAAAGCTGCCGTGCCGCCCGGCCACCTGAAAGGCGCGCAGCGCCGTCAGCGGCGGCAAGTCGGTTCTGTTCGTCATCGCGTTCAGATGAAATCATTTCATCCATCAAAAGAAAAGCGCGTTTGAGCCCCGCCCCGCGCGAGGTCACGATAGCCGGCAAAGCAACGAGAGGCATCCGATGGCCGCCACCACGTCGACATCCGGTTATTGGTTAAGGGTCAGTTCCGTGCTCGTGGCGTTGATGGGCCTCTACATGCTCGTCAACGCAGGGCGCGCCTTCGCCGATCCGGCCGGCTTCGCCGCCTACATGGGCTTGCCGCTCAGCGATCCGGCGAACCACGCCTTCGTGCAGGTCTATGCTTTGCGCGCGCTGTTCCTCGGTCTTTGCGTCCTGGCGCTGCTGTTCCGCCGCGACACGAGCGCTCTCGCCGTGTTTGCGTTGGTCGCGATTGTCATGCCGGTTGGCGACGCCATGCTCACTGCAGCAAACGGCGCACCGATCGAAATCGTCGCGCGCCACGCCGGCACTGCGATCGTGCTTGCCGTCACCGCCTCGCTGCTCTTCAGCCGCGTCGCGAAGGAGAGCTAAAATGCGTCAACTCACCTTCATTAAGCCCGGCAAATTCGAGTGGCAAGACGTGGCGGCGCCGAATCTTAATGCCGACACCGACGCGATCGTCCGCCCCGTTGTCGTCGCGCGTTGCGACCTCGATCTCTATATCGCGAGCGGCTTCGCTCCCTATCCCGGACCGTTTGCCTTCGGCCATGAGGCCGTCGCCGATGTCGTCGACGCCGGCCCCAAGGCAAACCTGCGCCCGGGCGATCGCGTCGTCGTTCCCTTCCAACTGTCCTGCGGCCGCTGCGACACCTGCAAGCGCAGCTACACCAACACCTGCGAAGCCTTCGCGCCGCGCGCGGCCTACGGCTTGAAGCCGACCAGCGGTACCGAATACGGCGGCGCGCTCTCCGATCTGATGTATGTGCCCTTCGCCGATCACATGCTCGTGCGCTTGCCTAAGGGACTCGACCCCGTCGCGGTCGCAAGCGCCGCCGACAACGTACCCGACGGTTGGCGCGCCGTCGCCGCCCACCTGAAAGCGCGCCCTGGCGCGAACGTGCTTGTCGTCGGCGGTTTGGCGCAAAGCGTCGGCCTCTACGCCGCAGGCGCCGCCGTGAGTCTCGGCGCCGGTCGCGTGCTCTATCTCGACGACGATCCCGTTCGCCGTGCCGCCGCATCGCGCCTCGGCGCGACCGCCGAACCGCTGAATCTCGCCGAACGCCGCGGCAAGACCAGCATCAACGCCGGCGGCTCCCCGCTCGCCATGAGCGGCGGCACCGAGCAGTTCGAGATCACCGTCGAAGCCTGCGGCAACGCCGACGCGCTCGACTTCACGATCTCCTCGACCGCCCCGAACGGTGTCTGCACCGGCGTCGCAATCCACTTCGGCCCGACACCGGTCCCGCTGACGAAGATGTACGGCAAAGGCATCACTTTCATCACCGGCCGCGTCCACGCCCGTGCCGATCTTCCAGCGGTCTTGGAGTGCTGTGCAAGCGGTCGCTTCCGTCCCGAACACGTGACGTCGCGCATAGTTCCGTTCGCGCAAGCCGCCGACGCGATGACCGACAGCGGCCCGAAACTCGTCTTCACGCAAGATGCGTGAGCCATGACCGAACCGTTGTTCACCAGAAACGCCAACGGCTCATGGTCGCCCGATCCCATCGTGCGCGGTCCGTTTGAGGGCATGCAGGGCGGCACGGCCGCGGCTCTCATGTGCGCCGAGATCGAAACGGTCGCGGCCGCGGAAGGATGGGGCTTCGTCGCCGCCTTCACCGCGCACTTCCTGCGTCCCGTACCGGTCGAAGCGCTGACGATCGGTATCGAACCCCTCCGTCGCGGCAAGCGCGTCAACATCATCGACGCGCACCTCGCGACGCCGAAAGGTTTGTGCGCCGTCGCGCGCGCAACCGTGATCGCGCCCGTCTTTAACGAGGGCACGCCGGTGCCGCCCGCCGCGCCGCAGGACCCTACTGCCTTACCGCTGCGGTCGCGCAAAGCGCCGCACGGCAAGCCGTGGTTGATGGATGCGATGCAGGTGCGCGGCATCGAAGATGGCACGTCGTGGTTTCGTCTGCTGAGACCTATAGCAGCGCATCGCGGACCGATGAGCGCCGTCCTTCCCGCCGCCGACTGGGCCCACGGCATAGCGCCGCCGCAAGGCGCCGACCGCCCGCGCCTGGCGGCCATCCCGAACCCGGAAGTCACCGTGCATCTCTTCCGCGCCCCAATCGGCGGTTGGATCGGCCTCGACGCGTCGAGCGCATGGTCGAAAGAGGGCGTCGGCGCCGGTTGGGCGGCGTTGCATGACGTGCAAGGTCTTATCGGCCGCGTCGCGATGTCGGTCGCTGTCACCATGCTCGAGACGTAAGCATGGCCGCCGAAGCGAAATTGCCTAAGCCGCGTTCTGCAGCGCGCCTTTGACGATCGGCAGGAGCACGCTGAAGCACGAACCCTGCCCAAGCGTGCTTTCCACCGAACATGTGCCGCCGTGCGCCTCGGCGAGCTTGGCGACGATGGGCAGGCCGAGCCCCGTTCCGCCGTGCTCGCGCGCGAGCGAATTGTCGACCTGCTCGAACGGCTGGAAGATGCGACCGAGGTGGGCCTTGTCGATGCCGCAACCCGTGTCGCTGACCGCGATCTCGACGCTCTCGCCCTGCACGTTGAGGGCGATGGCAACCGAGCCTTTCGAGGTGAATTTGACGGCGTTGGCAACGAGGTTGAGCACGATCTGGCGTACGGCCATTTCGTCCGCGTGCACGGTGATCCGCTCGTGTGCCCGCTCGACCGTCAATGTCATCCCCTTGTCTTCGGCCCTGATGCGCATCGAGCGCGCGCACTCGTCGACGAGTGCGACGAGGTCGAACGCGGCCGGCGAAAGCGCCATCATGCCCGCCTCGATCTTCGCAAGATCGAGAATCTGGTTGATGAGACCGAGCAAATGCTTGCCGCTGTCCTCGATGTCGCCGGCGTAAATCGCATACTTGTCGACCGCGTCTGCACCCAGGAGCTTAAGGCGAATGATCTGCGCAAAGCCGATAATCGCGTTGAGCGGCGTGCGCAGTTCATGGCTCATGGTCGCAAGGAAGCTCGACTTCGCCGCGTTCGCCTCGTCGGCGGCGGCCTTCTGACGCAACGCCTCGTCGCGCGCTTCGCCCACCTCGTCGGCGAGTGCGCGGTTGTCGAGGCCGGTCCTGATTGCCTGCAGAATCTGTCCGTTAAACTGAAGCCCCAGTAACCCCGCCCACGCAAGAAAAAGCGGCGTCATCGCCACATAGGGCACGAGATACGGCGCCCCATCGAGCCCAAGCTTGATCGTCAGCGCCACAAGGCCGGGCGCCAACATGATGAGAAAGATGGCGCGGTGGATCGCGAGCTGAAACACGAACAACGTGTTGGCGACGATGATGATGAGCACGAAATAATTGTTGTGCGGATTGTCGTGCACCCACAGCATGAAGGGCAGCAGGACCCACAAGACGCTGTTCAAGCTGTAGAGCGCGATGATCAGCTTGTCCGCGCGCCTTTGTTCTGCTTCGCTCGATATTCGGCGCAGACCCGTCGCCAACACAACGAAGGCTATCGCGCCCCAAGCAAACATCAACCCATGCCACGAAACGATCGCGTTCAGGCTGAGCGGCCCCATGCTCTCGGCCGAAAACGCCCAAGCGAGCGCGAACGGCCAAACCGCCGAACCGCCCGCATGCAGCCACATCGTCTCGCGCAAAGTACGGACCTGCGCGCCCAGAAGGCTGCGATCCGCACTCGCCAGAAATGAGATCCCCAGAGCCATGACACTCGACAGCGACAATCCAACCTGGAGCATGCGCCCACTGTCATTTTCGCCAACTTAAGGCGAGGCCAGAACGGGTGATTGCGCGCGCATTGCCTCGCCAACCGCCGGGTTAACGCGCGTTACCCCTAACGCAATGCTAAGATCGCGAACGCCCAAAACTGGAGGCAGCCAATGTCCGAGCAGGTATCGCCGTTCAAGAGTATCCGTGCGGTCGACTACACCATCATCTTCGTGCGCGACATGGCGGCCATGCGCCGCTTCTATGGAGAGGTGCTGGAGTTTCCGCTCGAGCGGCAGCTCTCCGCGGGGTGGATCGAGTATCGCGTGGGGTCCAACATCTTGGCGCTCGCCGATCGCTCGCGGACGGCGAACGACGCCCCGGTGCCAAGGGGCACGGCAGCGCTTCAACTGGCCTTCCGCGTGCCGCAGGCCTTGGTCGATCAGTGCGCCGCAGTCTTCGAGACCCAGCGTGTGCCGATCGTCGAACCGCCAAAGAACCAAATTTGGGGTCATCGCACGCTCTTCGTGCGCGATCCCGATGGCAATCTCGTGGAGATCTACGCCGACATCTGAGCCGTGCTGCCGCTCACGGCGATAAACCAAGCAGGTTGAAACCGAATTGCTTGGCGCTGGATGTTCCTGTTAGATCGCTCGTGCTGCAACGCAGCGAAGAGGCCGATGCGCGACAAACCCTGGATTTTCCGCACCTACGCTGGCCATTCGACGGCCAAGGCCTCGAACGCGCTCTATCGCGAGAACCTGTCGCGCGGGCAAACCGGCCTCTCCGTTGCGTTCGATCTGCCGACCCAGACCGGTTACGACAGCGACGACCCGCGCGCGAAGGGCGAGGTTGGTAAGGTCGGCGTGCCCGTGTCGCATCTCGGTGACATGCGAATGCTGTTCGACGGCATTCCGCTTGGCACGATGAACACGTCGATGACGATCAACGCCACCGCGCCGTGGCTCCTCGCCCTTTACATCGCGGTGGCCGACGAAACCGGTGTCGCACGCAAGGACTTGGCTGGCACGACGCAGAACGACATCATCAAGGAATATTTGTCGCGCGGCACCTACATATATCCGCCGAGGCCGTCGCTGAAACTGACGGCCGACACCATCGCCTTCACTTATCGCGAACTGCCGAAATGGAATCCGGTCAACGTCTGCTCGTATCATCTGCAGGAAGCGGGCGCGACGCCGCTGCAGGAAATTGCCTACGCACTCGCCGCCGCCACCGCGATCCTCGATGAAGTAAAGCGCGGCGGCCAAGTGCCCGATGGCGATCTCGGCCGCGTGTTCGGACGCATCTCGTTCTTCGTCAACGCCGGCATCCGCTTCGTGACCGAAACCTGCAAGATGCGCGCCTTCACGGAACTCTGGGACGAGATCGGCCGCAAGCGCTATGGCGTCGCGAACGAGAAGGACCTGCTGTTCCGCTACGGGGTGCAGGTGAACTCGCTCGGACTCTCCGAACAACAACCCGAAAACAACGTCTACCGCATCATGCTCGAAATGCTTGCCGTCACACTGTCCAAGAGCGCCCGCGCCCGCTCGGTGCAACTTCCCGCCTGGAACGAAGCGTTGGGCTTGCCGCGCCCTTGGGACCAGCAATGGTCGCTGCGCGCGCAACAGATTCTCGCGCTCGAGACCGATCTACTGGAATTCGGCGATATCTTCGACGGTTCGCCCGTGATCAAGGCGAAGGTCGACGAACTCAAACGCAAAGCCCTCGCCGAACTCGCCCGCATCGACCAAATGGGCGGTGCGATCAAGGCAGTTGAAACCGGCTACATCAAAGAACGCCTCGTCGAATCGAACGCAGCCCGTGTCGCCGCAATCGAATCCGGCGACCAAACCGTAGTCGGCGTCAACGCCTACAAGGAAACCGCGCAACCGGGCCTCGCCGGCGGCGCCTCATCGGTCGTCACGGTCGACGCCTCGGCCGAACGCGGCCAGATCGAACGCCTCCACGCTTGGCGCAAAGCGCGCGACGCGAAAGCCGTGATCGCTTCGCTCGACGAACTCCGCCGCGCGGCGTCCGAAGGCCGCAATATCATGCCGCCGTCGATTGCCTGCGCCAAGGCAGGTGTCACGACGGGTGAATGGGCGGGCGAGTTACGGAAAGCGTTCGGCGAATTCCGCGCCCCCACCGGCGTCGCCGCCGAACCGCGCCTCTCGAACGACGAAACGATCGGGCGCTTGCGAGAAAAAGCCAAGGCCGTCGCCGCGCGCCTCGGTCGCGCCCCGTCGCTGCTCGTCGCCAAACCCGGCCTCGACGGTCACTCGAACGGCGCCGAACAAATTGCCTACCGCGCCCGCGACTGCGGCTTTGCGGTGGTCTACGACGGCATCCGCTTGACTCCCGCCGAAATCGCCAAGGCTGCGAAAGACAAAAGCCCTCACGTTATCGGCCTCTCGATCCTCTCGGGCAGCCACAAGGAACTCGTCGCCGAAGTCATGCGCGAATTGAAGGCAGCCGGCGTCGCGAATATCCCCGTCATCGTGGGCGGCATCGTCCCCCCCGAAGACGAGGCCGCCCTCAAGGCGCTCGGCATCGCCCGCATCTACACGCCCAAGGACTTCGATCTGAACGCGATTATGGGCGACATGTTGACGATGGCCGAAGCGCCGAACTAGGGTCGAACCGATATCGGCGGCATCAAGAAATCATGCTCGGTCACGTGCCGTCTCGCTCTGGACGACGGCAGGCCTCCCATGCTCCGGTAACCCATGACTGAGCGAACTCTCCCGGCGCGGCAACGCAATCGGTTTCTGGATGGCGTTGAACGTCTCGGCAATGCGTTGCCGGACCCTGTCTTTATCTTTCTGATCATCATTGCTGTGGTGGTTGTCGTTTCGGTTTTTGGCGCGCTGTTTGGTTGGTCGGCGGTCAATCCCGTAACGAAGGAGGTCTTCCTGGCAACAAGCCTTCTGACGGAAGACAATCTTGCCAAGCTTTTGGTGGACATGCCGCGTACCTATGCGAGCTTCACACCGCTGGGCTTGGTGCTGACGGTGGTGCTCGGCGCGGGCGTTGCCGATCGCAGTGGGCTTTTCTCGACCCTGCTGCGCGCCGGACTAAGCAGCGTCCCGAAATCGGTTCTGACGCCGGCGGTAATGCTGCTGGGCATGCTGACGACCCATGCGGGAGACGCCGGCTACCTCGTCTACATTCCGCTGGCGGGGCTGATATTTGCTTCAGCCGGGCGCCATCCGATCTTGGGTATCACGGTTGGCTTTGCCGGAACCGGTGTCGGACTTTCGGGCAATCTCTTTCCGGGCCAGTACGATGTGCTCATTCTGGGCATCACCGAAACCGGTGCGCGCATCGTAGAGCCGGGCTGGTTGATGAACCCGCTCGGCAATTGGTGGTTCAGCCTGGCGATTGCCGCCCTGTTCACAGCGAGTGCTTGGCTGATCACGGATCGTATCGTCGGCCCTCGCTTGGGACCGTGGAAGAACGACGGCGACGCTACCGACATTTCCGCCGCGCCGCTGACGCCAACCGAGAGGCGCGGATTGATGGCCGCGGGCGTCGCCACTTTCGCGGTCGTCGTCCTCTTTGCGACCCTGACCTTGTGGCCTGGCTTCACGCCGCTTTATGACGAGACTGCTGAGGAAAATCGACGCCTGATGCCATTCTATCGCAGCCTGGTTGCCGGCTTTTTTCTTCTCTTCATTTCCAGCGGCTGGGCCTACGGATCGGCGGTGGGCACGATCAAGTCCCATCGCGACGTTGTCGCGATGATGGGCAAGGGCATGGAAGGCATGATTCCCTACCTCGTGCTCGTATTTTTCGGCGCGCATTTCGTGGCGATGTTCGGTTGGTCGAATCTCGGACCGATCACTGCGATCGTGGGTGCCGAACAGTTGCGGGCGATGAATGCACCGCCCGCGCTCTTGCTGCCGTTGCTGACCACGATGTCGGCCTGGCTCGACTTTCTGATTGCGTCGGGCTCGGCGAAATGGACTGCGATGGCGCCCGTGGCGACGCCGATGCTGATGCTGTTGGGCATCTCGCCCGAAATGACGACGGCCGCCTATCGGGTCGGCGACACGGTCACCAATCTGATTTCCCCGCTCAATCCCTATTTCGTTTTGGTGCTGACGTTTTGCCAGCGTTGGGTTGCCGACTTTCGTCTCGGTTCGCTTCTCGCGCTCATGCTGCCCTACAGCATTGCGTTCTTTCTAGGAGGGGTGGCGCTGACCGCGACATGGGTGGCCTTGGAAATTCCGGTCGGACCCGGCGCGTCCGTGGCCTATCATTTGCCGGCGCCGCCTTAGTCGGAGCGCCGCCTACCCGCCGGGCACGTACACGCTTTCCACCCCCGGGCCGAACGGCAGGCCGAGCGAAAACCACACGATGAAGAACGCGCCCGAGGCCAGAAAGAACGCGACGGTATAGGGCAGCATCAATGCGATCATCGAGCCGATGCCGTATTCGGGCATGTATTTGCGCGCCATCACCAAAATCAACGGGAAATAGCTCATGAACGGCGTGATCATGTTGGTCGTCGAATCGCCGACCCGGTAGGCCGCTTGCGTCGCCTCCGGCGCAATGCCGAGCAGCATGAACATCGGCACCAGGATCGGCGACAAGATCGCCCATTTCGCCGACGCGCTGCCGATCAACAAATCGCAGCCCATTGCCAGTAAGATCACCGCAACCAGCAAAATCACCGGGGCACCTTCAAGCCCCGCGCTCTTCAACCCGTCCGCGCCCGAGATGGCAAGCAGGCTACCCATGTGCGACCAGCCGAACAAAGCCACGAACACCGAAGCGAAGAAGACGAGCACCAGATAGGCGCTGATCTCGCCCACGCCCTTGCCCGCGAGCGCCACTGCGTCCTTGTCGGATTTGATCGAGCCCGCGCCCACGCCATAGCCGATGCCGCAGGCGAGAAAAACCAAGAACATGATCGCCACCATCGACTTGAACAACGGATCGAATGACCCATCGTCGCCGCGCAACGGCGATCCCGGTCCCCAAGCCAACGACGCCACCAGCGCCAAAACCAGCAAGAAGCCGATCCCGGCAAAGCGCAAACCCCGCGCCTCGCGCCGGTCTTGGTCCGCATCGATGGGTGGATTCGCGACCGCTTGCCATTTGGGTCCGGCATTTAGCCGGGGTTCGACGATCCACTCGCATACCAGCGTGCCCACGATCACATAGACCGGCACGATGGCAGACAGAAAATACCAAGTCGCCGTGATCTCGACGGTGTAGCTTTTGTCGATCAACTGCGCTGCCGCCTGCGTCATGCCCGACAAAACGCCGTCGCCCGGCGTAATGGCGAAATTCGCGGCAAAGCCCCCCGCGACACCGGCAAAGGCTGCCGACAAACCGGCAACCGGGTGCCGCCCGCTCGAGGCAAACACCACCGCCGCAAGCGGGATCAACACCACATAGCCCGCGTCCGAAGCGATATTAGCTTGCACGCCCGCAAACACGATCGTCAGTGTCATCAAGGGTTTTGGCACCGCGCGCACCAGTCCTTTCAGGGCGGCGGCGAAAAACCCGGCGCGCTCCGCCAAGCCCGAGCCGATAATCACCACCAAGACGATCCCGAGCGGCGGAAAGCTCGTCAAGATCAGCGGCAGCTCGACGAACAAGCGCCGGATCTGCGCCGCGTCGAACAGGCTGACCGCCGCAACCGCTTCGCCCGTCGCCGGATTGATCGCCGAGGTGCCTTGCCCGGCCAGAATGGCGGACAAAACCATCACGATTGCGATGGAAATGATGAAGAGTGTAACGGGATCGGGCAGCTTATTCCCGCCCGCTTCAACGGCATTCAGTATGCGCAGCAGCCGGCGCGATTTTTCCTGCGCCATGTTCACGTTCGTCATCGATCACCCGCTTAGCGTCCGGCCGGCGACCGTAGCTTTAGTCGTGTATTCGGGTCAAAGCTCGGACGGTCCTCAGGGCTTGGGCTCGGGATCGTCGGTTCCCATGTCGTGGCTGAGCTTCAAACTTCCGTCGGGCTGGCGCATCCAGCCAGTCAAATAACTCCCGGTGCTGGAAAAGGTCTCGCCCTTGTCGTTCTTCGCCGAAGTATAAAGCGAGCGGCCCCACGTGATTGCCATTGTGCCGTCGGCCGACGCCCAAGCACGTTGGGGCGTCCATTCGAGCTTTGCACCCTTGCTGAAGCTCTTGGCGAGGCGGGCGCTGATCGCCTTCGGGCCTCGCACGGGCTCCGGTCCCGGCACAAACCAATGCGCATCGGGTGCTGCATAGGCCGCGAATGCCTCGGCGACACTCTTCGTCTGAGCCATCTTCGCAAAATCGCGATCGGCCTGCATCGCTTCATCGGCGGCATCTGCTTGTGCCACGCCTGCGGCACCAAAAAAGCAGAGCACCAGCAACCCAGCAAGAAATGTCATTCGCATTTTGATTTTCCCCCAAAGAGTGAATCGATCTTGCCCGAGCGGCAAACGAACGGCAATCTCATCTCCGCCAAACATCCGCCGCAATTTGATCACATTTTTGGCACGCTCGGTCGAAAGAACACTCCTCCCCGCGATACCGGCATTCGGTCGTTCGCTTTCTTGATCGCATTGCCGAGTGTATCCACAAGGCCGCCGCAAGATTTTTCCTACTGCGTTCGATCCGGTCGGACGTTGCCCTGATTTAGGCGCAATCCTGAGTTCTACAGATTTACCATGGCGCAGTCTTTCTGCGCCGAAAGACAAAGACCGTACGCACGGTGCGTACTGAGGGGACCGGACGCCATGGCCAAATTTGGAAATTCGAAATTCGATCCGAACGAAAGTCCGTCGGGGCGCGCCTATAATTGGGGCAGTCGCGGCGTCGAGGTGACGACGTCGCTGCTGCGCAACTGGCTTGGTGCTCACACCGAAAACAGTCTGCAACTGCGAGCGGCGAATTTGAACCGTCGCGTCTACGGCGGCGGCGCTGTCTTGCACCACGGAACCGGCGTGGTATTGGGTTTGCTTGTCTTCGTGATGGCGCTCTTCGTCGACTACAACATCATCCACGAATTTTGGACGCGCGCGCTCTCCAACGAATTCGGCGAGGTTCCGCCGTCGCTGGCCACGACCGTGGCGGCCAAATCGCTGCAAGTCGTGTTCGCCACGCTCGCGGTTCACTATCTGATATCGAATATCGGCCACGGCGGGCGCATCGTCTATTCGCTGCTGATCTTCGCGATAACGGCGGCGATGGTGATCGGCATCGGCTTGCTATGGGCCAACAACAGTCTGCCGGCCGGCGCCAAGGTGTTCGGCTTGGACGTCAACGACTCGGCCCAACAGATCGATCAGTTCATGAAGGGATTGGGCATCGCCCCGCCGCGCAAAGCCGCGCTGCCTGCCGAAGTCAAGGCGCTGAAGAAATACGAAGTCTTGATCTGGCTGGGCTCGCTCGGCGTGATCTTCCTGGTCATTGCTTCAATCGGCGCCATGGCACTTCATACGGCGATGCGCGCCTTCTCGGGCATGACCGGCGGCGCGCTTTACGACAATCACAAGGAAGCACGCCATGGCAACCGCGTGCGCGACGAACTGAAGCAAGCCCAACTCGATCTCGCGCACCTGAAGCGCGACGAAAGCTCGTTCGTTCAAGCCAAGCTGTCGGAATTCATCACCGTCTATACCGAAGGCGTCGTCGCTGCCCGCCACGGCAACACGCGCCGCGCCTACCTGTTGCGGCGTGCAAATGAATCGGCGGACGAATTAGGCTCAAGCTGGAGCGGTTTTGGTTCATCCGGCAACGGCAATGTCGACAATCTCGACGACTATCGTCCTAGAAGGGCGGCACAGGGCTGATCCCCGGTTCACGCATGTTCTGGATTGTCTTCGAATAAGGATCACTCAGTTGCGCACGTTCCTAATGTTGACAGTGCTTGCCGTTTTGGGCTCGCTCGCCGGCGTCTTCATCCAACGAGGCGCGGTGGTGCCGTTCTTCTCCTCGGCGTCCTTTGCGGCGACGGCGACGTTCGCACCCGCGCCTGCGCGCATGGTCGTTGTCGGCATCGACTTGTCGAGTTCCAATCCGATGATCCGCGACGACGCCTTCGCGGCCAAGGTGGCAGCGCGCATCAGACCGATGATTTCGGGGCTGCCGCCGCGTTCGCGAGTCATTCTGCGTTCGTTCGGTTCCTACAATTCTCAAGCCAATGCGCCCTTGACGCTCGATATCCAAATCGCGCCCAAGACGGCACGCGCCGAAGACATCGCGACCTTGATTGCCAACGTCGTTGCCGGCGTTCCCAAGATGGTTCGCCAAGGACGAATTCAGGAACAGGGCTCTTCGAACATCGTGCCTTTCCTCGAAAACATTGCTGGCGTCGTTGACTGCCGCACGCTGCAGGCCAGCGTCGTTCTGGCGAGCGATGGGGTGGAGGATTCGCAAGTCACCGATCTTACACGCCGCCGCAACACGCTGCCCGCGCCGCAAGTGGCCCCCTTCCCGGGTTGCGAGGAACTGATCATCCTGGGCATCGGACGCGGCCTGAACTCGCCGGCCGACACTCAGCGTCTACACGGCGAATGGGCGTTTTGGGCTCAATCCGCGGGCTTCCAGCGCTTCACCGGCCTCAACGATTGGTGAAGCCAAGTTCCTCACGCACGCGGGTCGCTGTCCATCCGCTCTCGCGCAGCGCCTTCAGCGACGTCGCGGCATCCCGCTTGGCCAGCCGTTTGCCGGACGCATCGGTGATCAACCGGTGATGCCGGTAACGCGGCACTGCTAGACCGAGCAGCGCTTGCAGCAAACGCTGCAAATGCGTCGCCTGGAACAGATCGTTCCCGCGCGTCACCAACGTCACGCCCTGCAGCGCATCGTCGACGACGACGGCCAGATGATAACTCGCAGGCGCTTCTTTGCGCGCCAACACGACATCGCCAAAAATATCGGGCCGCACGGTCATGCGCCCTCTCTCACCGCTCGGGCCCGATCCGCTCTCGTCGAACGAAAGCAGGTCGGAAACCGAAGCGATCGCGCGCTCGACATCCAACCGCCACGCATGGTTTTCGCCGCTCGCGATCCGCTCGTCGCATTCCATCGAACTGCGATGTCGGCAGGTGCCGGGATATAGCGGCCCATCGGGGCCCTGAGGTGCAATGGCGCTTTCCGCAATCTCGCTCGCGATTTCTTTGCGCGTACAGAAACACGGATAGAGCAAGCCCTTCGTCTTCAGTTTTGCCAACGCCGCGGCGTAGTCGGCGAAGTGCTCCGACTGCCGGCGCACCGGGCGCTCCGCCGCAAGCCCCAGCCAAACCAGATCTTCTTCGATCGCCCGTTCGAACTCGTCCCGCGTCCGGGTTGCATCGATGTCCTCGATGCGCAGCAGAAAACGTCCGCCCGTCTCGCGCGCTGCACGTTCGGCGAACAACGCCGCGAACGCATGGCCCAGATGCAACAGCCCGGTGGGCGAGGGCGCGAAACGCGTGATTTCACCTGTCATGAGGGGCGGCTCTAGCTCAATTGCGGTGGCCCGCATAGAGTGCATCTCATCGCCATTTCCGGAGACTAGTCATGACCACGCAGTTGAACGGCCCGCGCTTGCCGGCAGCCAGCGGCACTGCCGATCGCCTGATCGTTTTCGTCCACGGCTACGGCGCCGACGGCAACGACCTGATCGGCCTCGGCCGCCAATGGCAGCGCCTTCTGCCTACGGCGGCCTTCGTTTCGCCGCACGCGCCCGAACGCTGCGCCATGTCGCCGATGGGCTATCAGTGGTTCGGCATTACGCGCATGCAGCCCGACGAAATGTTGCGCGGCGTCGAACGCGCGGCGCCGGTCTTGAACGCGTTCATCGACGCAGAGCTCGCTCGCCTCAACCTCGACGCCTCAAAGCTTGCCCTCGTCGGCTTCAGCCAGGGTACGATGATGTCGCTTCATGTGGGTCTGCGCCGCAAGGTGCAGCCCGCCGCGATCGTGGGATTCTCGGGCGCGCTGCCCGGCGCCGAAAAACTGCCCGCCGAGATCGTCGGCCGTCCGCCGGTGTTGCTCGTCCACGGCGACGCCGATGAAATGATTCCCGTCCAAGCGCTCCACGCCGCCGCAAACGGTCTGGGTGCTGCCGGCGTGCCCGTGCGCTGGCACGTCTCGCGCGGTATAGGCCACGGCATCGCCCCCGATGGCCTCGACCTCGCAGGCCGCTTCCTCGCCGACGCATTCGCCGGAAAGCTGCTGGTTAAAGCAGAAGGGACGCCTGTAGGTGTGAAGGAGTAAGGTCTCGCCCGTCACATCCCCGTCACACCTAAAAGTGTAGAATTCCGCCCGATTCGCGGCCTTGGTTGCGCCCCATGCTGGGCTTACGTTAGGCTCAACCGTTAACGGCGCAGCAGTGTTGCGCAAAACCGGAAAGGAACTGACGCTTTCAGTAGAAGCGCAACGAAAAGGATTGTGTCGTGTTAGCCGTCGCCGAGCGTTCGCCGGATGCCTACCCGGCGTTGGTCTTGAACGCCGACTTCCGGCCGCTGTCCTATTTTCCACTCTCGCTCTGGTCGTGGCAGGACACGATCAAGGCCGTGTTCATGGACCGCGTGAACATCGTCGAGGAATACGATCGGCTCGTCCATTCCCCGTCAATCGAGATGCGCCTGCCCTCGGTCGTCTCGCTCAAGACCTATGTGAAGCCCTCGCGCCACCCGGCGTTTACGCGCTTCAACGTCTTCCTGCGCGACCGTTTCCAGTGCCAGTATTGCAGTGTAACCAAGGTCGCCAACGACCTGACGTTCGACCACGTCATCCCCCGTTCGCGCGGCGGCCGTACGACGTGGGAAAACGTCGTGACCGCCTGCGCGCCCTGCAACCTGTTCAAGGGTGGCAAGCTGCCCCACCAGGCCGGCATGCACCCCCACCACAGGCCTCACCGCCCGACGGTCACGCAGCTCCACACCAATGGCCGCCTGTTCCCGCCGAACTACTTGCATATGTCGTGGCAGGACTATCTCTATTGGGATAGCGAGCTGGAGCCGTAGAACTCAGCGCGCCCGTGCCTCGCGCCACATCCCCCACAACGGCGGCGCGTCGGGGGCAGGGCGGAACTCTTTCGTCACCTCATAGCCGTGCCGTCTGTACAGCGGCACATTCTTTTCGTTCGACGATTCGAGATAAGACGGCAACCCTTTCGCGTCGATCTTGGCCAGCGTCGCGTCCAGCAGCGCGCCGCCCAACCCCTGTCCTTGAAACTTGGGATCCACGCCGATCGTCATCAGATAGAAATGCGGCCGCGATTTCGGGTGGTGCTTTTCCGCCGCCTTGCGGAACGCATCCACGCGCCCCAACCCCGACAGACTCGTGAACGAAACGATAGTGGGCAACATCTGCAACTCTTGCCACCACGGCAGCTTCATCTCGGCCCGTTCCGGCGGAATCCAAAGCGCCGCCGCGCTGTAGTCGACGGCGGTCCACAACTCGTTGCCGGGTAGGCCGAGCCTGCCGACCAGGAACCCGAACATCGCCCGCCGCCCCTGGTCGCGTCGGCCGTCGCGCCGCCCGATCCACGACATCACCGGATCGGTGGCGAACGCCGCCGTCAGACAATCGATCACCCGCTCGCGATCTTCCTCGCTCGCCCGCCTTGGATCGGCCGCGCGCTTGCGCCGTTCGAAGGCCTCATCGCTCAAGGCCGAGGTTGCCATCAGAATCGCTCCGATAGTTTGATCGCCAATCGGCACCCAGCCTTGATCGTTTCCGACAACACGCGATAGCCCGGCGCCTGTTCCGCGCCGAGCTCTAGCGCCGTGTCGCGATGGGCGATCTCGTCGACGCGAAATTTCTCGATCGTCGCTTTGAGCTCGGCGGTTGCCTCGCCGTCGCGCTCCAATGCCGCCGCTTGGGCCGCATAGTGTTCGTCGATCACTTCCTCGACCGCGGCCGTGCACGCCATCGCCGCCTTCTCGCCCATCAGCGCAGTCACGGCTCCGAGCGCATATCCCGCAACGCTCCACACCGGCGACAATGCCGTAGGCCTGACGCCGTTCTCGGCGATCAAGCGATCGAACGTGTCGAGATGGTCCTGCTCTTGAGCCTGCATATGCCGGATCGTCTCGCCCGCGGGCAGGTGCCCAAGCACTGCGAGTTGCCCGGCGTAAATCTGCACCGCGCCGTGTTCTCCCGCGTGATCGACGCGGATCATGCGCGCCAAAGTCTTGCCGGCGGCATTGAAGCCGGGCAAGCGAGGTGTCGGCTTTATCGTCACGCGCATCACCGCGCCTCCCTCATGGCGCCCATAACGGCGAGCGCCACGGCGACCAGCGAAAACAGGAAATTGAATCCGGCCAGCGAAATTCCAAGCATTGACCACGCCACCACATTGCAGCGCACGATCTCCGACGACGATATGCTGTCGAACACGCCACCTTCCGTCGGCAGCTTCACGCCGCCGCCCGAACAATCCGCCGGCCCCGGCCAGAACCCATACTCGATCCCCGCGTGATATCCGCCAAGATAAGCGCCATAAAGCGCAACAAGCGCCGTCACCGCGAACAGCCCCAGCACGACGCGTCCCGGCGCCCTGGCTGCATGCGCGCCGAAAATCCCGCCGCCCAGCACGATCAGGATCATCCACGGCGTCCGCTGTTCCAGGCACAATGGGCAAGGCCTAATCCCGCCCAAATACTCGAACCCATAAGCGCCCACCAGCAGCCCGAATCCGAGTGCTGCAATCGCCAAGGCCGGAAACGACGGCTGCGCGACCGAACGCTGAGCAAGGGAGGTGAGGCTGGCGACGTTCATGGCAAGTAATGTAGCGCCACGGCGCCGTCCGCGCACCGCCCCCCAATGCGTCAAACCGCGCAAAAGAACGTGCGCCAATCGTTGGTTGACGCCACGCCCGCCGTCCCTAATATGCGCCCCCTTGCGTAACGGAGGGCACCACCGGCTCGCCGAACATGAACGCGCAAGGCATGCCCTGGTGGTGGAACTGGTAGACGCGCTGGACTCAAAATCCAGTATCTTCGGATGTGTCGGTTCGACTCCGACCCAGGGCACCACTCCTTTCCCGAAGAAAACCTAGATCCGCTCAGCCGTCCGACGAACGGCTTTGAACCTCCGACGCGCGTCTTCGCGCGACTTTCCGTATGCGATTTAGAAGCTGCTGAACGGGTTTTCGGTGAACTTGGAGCAGGCTTAGGAAGTCGCCCAGTTCAACAGCAGGAGAGCGGTGCCCCAGCCCGTACCCAGAAATAGGCTTGAGGCGAACAACCAGAAGAGCTGGGGGAAACGAGCCGTCGCCTTCGCGAACGCTCCGACTAGGACAATGCAAATCGCAATGGCGTCCTTCTCACTCG
>JANOFM010000111.1:0-9006 GCA_031413635.1 Alphaproteobacteria bacterium
TGTGGACGCCGGGGACACGCATAGCTACAGCGTCTCGGACAACCGCTTCGAGGTGGTCGGCGGGCAGCTGAAGCTGAAGGACGGGATCAGCCTCGACCACGAAGGCGAGCCCTCGGTCTTGGTCACTGTAACCTCGACGGATGCCTCGGGCGCCTCGGTCAGCGAAGACTTCACGATCAATGTGTCGAACGTCAACGAAGGTCCGAGCGATATCGGCCTGTCGAACACGACGGTCGCCGAGAACGCGGCGGGTGCCGTGATCGGCACGCTTTCGACGACGGATGTGGACGCCGGGGACACGCATAGCTACAGCGTCTCGGACAACCGCTTCGAGGTGGTCGGCGGGCAGCTGAAGCTGAAGGACGGCATCTCGCTCGACCACGAGGGCGAGCCTTCGGTCAGCGTCACCGTGACTTCGACGGACGCCTCGGGCGCCTCGGTCAGCGAAGACTTCACGATCAACGTCTCCAACGTCAACGAAGGTCCGAGCGATATCGGCCTGTCGAACACGACGGTCGCCGAGAACGCGGCCGGTGCGGTGGTCGGCACGCTTTCGACCGTCGACGTCGATGCCGGCGACAGCCACACTTACACCGTCTCAGACAACCGCTTCGAGGTGGTTGGCGGCCAGCTGAAGCTGAAGGACGGGATCAGCCTCGACCACGAAGGCGAGCCCTCGGTCTCGGTCACTGTAACCTCGGCGGATGCCTCGGGCGCCTCGGTCAGCGAAGACTTCACGATCAATGTGTCGAACGTCAACGAAGGTCCGAGCGATATCGGCCTGTCGAACACGACCGTCGCCGAGAATGCGGCCGGTGCCGTGGTCGGCACGCTGTCGACGACGGATGCCGATGCGGGCGACACGCACACCTACAGCGTCTCCGACAACCGCTTCGAGGTGGTCGGAGATCAATTGAAACTCAAAGATGGTACTACGATTGATCATGAGGTGGTGTCTTCGATCAATGTCTCCGTGATTGCCACGGATGCAGGCGGTCAGTCCGTGACGGAAGATTTCACCATCGCGATACAAAATCTTCACGACACGGCCCCTACGAAGACAAACGGGACCGCCGGCAGCGACACGTTCCTCGGCACAGACATGAACGATGCCTATGACGGTCTGGCGGGCAACGACACACTCAGCGGCGGCACGGGTAACGATTTGCTGTGGGGCGGCGATGGCAACGACACATTGTCGGGTGGCATCGGCAACGACAGTCTCTACGGCGGCAACAACGATGACGTTATCTCCGGCGGCGACGGGAACGACACGATCGACGCGGGTGCCGGCAACGATTTGGTCGAAGGTGGCAGCGGCGCCGACACGCTGGTCGGCGGCTCGGGCACGGACACGCTCTCGTATGCAGACTCTTCGGCCGCCGTGAGCGTCAGTCTTGCGACGAACGCGGCATCGGGCGGCGACGCGCAAGGCGATTCGATCTCTGGTTTTGAAAACGTCACCGGCTCGGCCGCCAACGACACGATCGTCGGCAGTTCAGGCGCCAACGTCATCGCCGGCGGCGCCGGAGCAGACACACTCGCCGGCGGCTCCGGCACCGACACGCTCTCGTATGCAAGCTCCGCGACTGCGGTGAACGTCAATCTCGCGACAAATGCAACCTCGGGTGGCGACGCGCAGAGCGACACGATCTCGGGTTTTGAGAACGTCACCGGCTCGGCCGGCAACGACACGATTGTTGGTAGCACAGGCGCCAACGCCATCTCCGGCGGCGCGGGCAACGACACGATCGACGGCGGTGCCGGCAACGATACGATCACTGGTGGGACCGGCGCCGACACGCTCGCTGGCGGTTCGGGCACAGACATGCTTTCGTATGCAAGCTCCGTTGGCGCCGTGAACGTCAATCTCGCAACGAACGCGGTTTCGGGCGGCGACGCGCAGGGCGACACGATCTCGGGCTTTGAAAACGTTACCGGCTCGGCCGGCGACGACGCGATCGTCGGCAGCTTGGGTGCCAACGACATCTCCGGCGGTGCGGGCAACGATACGATCGACGCGGGCGCTGGCAACGACACGGTCACGGGCGGCACCGGGGCGGACGTGCTCGTTGGTGGTTCGGGCACGGATACGCTGTCGTACGCAAGCTCAGCGGGTGCCGTAGACATTAATCTCGCGACGAACGCGGCCTCGGGCGGGGATGCGCAAGGCGATATGATCGCGGGTTTCGAGAACGTCACCGGCTCGGCCAGCAACGACACGATCGTCGGCAGCTCGGGCGGCAACGTCATCTCCGGCGGCGCCGGCAACGACACGATCGACGGCGGGGCCGGCAACGATACGATCACTGGCGGCACCGGCGCCGACGTGCTTGCCGGTGGTTCGGGCACGGATACGCTGTCGTATGCAGGCTCTTCGTCTGCCGTGAACATCAACCTCGCTACGAACGCGGCTTCTGGCGGCGACGCGCAAGGCGATACGATCTCGGGCTTTGAAAATGTCACCGGCTCGGCCAGCAACGATACGGTCGTCGGCAGCTCGGGCGGCAACGTCATCTCCGGCGGCGCTGGCAACGACACGATCGACGGCGGTGCCGGTAACGATACGATCACTGGCGGCACCGGCGCTGACATGCTCGTCGGCGGTTCGGGTACGGATACGCTTTCGTATTCAGGCTCAGCGGCCGCGGTGAACGTCAATCTCGCGACGAACGTGGTCTCGGGCGGCGACGCGCAAGGCGATACGATCTCAGGTTTCGAGAACGTTACGGGCACAAATTACAACGACAGCATCACCGGCGGCGCAGGCGCCGAGGCGATCAATGCGGGCGCGGGCAACGACACGGTCGAAGGTGGCGCTGGTGCCGACGCGCTTGTCGGTGGTTCGGGTGTGGACACACTCTCGTATGCAAGCTCTGCGACCGCCGTAAACGTAAATCTCGCAACGAACGCGGCTTCGGGCGGCGACGCGCAGGGCGACACGATCTCGGGCTTTGAAAACGTGACCGGCTCAGCCGGCGACGACACGATCGTCGGCAGCTCAGGCGTCAATGTGATCGATGCCGGCGCGGGTAACGATACAGTTGTTGGTAGTGTCGGCGCCGACACGCTCGCTGGTGGTTCGGGCGTGGATACGCTTTCATACGCAAATTCTTCGACCGCGGTGAATGTCAACCTCGCAACGAACGCGGTCTCGGGCGGCGACGCGCAAGGCGATACGATTTCGGGTTTTGAGAATGTTGCCGGCTCGGCGTTCAACGATACGATCGTCGGCAGTGTTGGCGCCGACGCGATCTCCGGCGGTGCTGGAACCGACACGATTGACGCTGGGGCCGGCGACGACACGGTCGAAGGCGGCGCGAGTGGCGATACGTTGGTGGGCGGTGCTGGCGTGGACACGCTTTCGTATGCTCAATCCTCGACCGGCGTTAGCGTCAATCTTGGCACGAACGTGGTCTCCGGCGGCGACGCACAAGGCGATACCGTCTCGGGCTTCGAGAATATCACCGGCTCGGCGTTCAGTGACACGATCCACGGCGGCTCGGGCGACAACGTCATCGACGCCGGCGCCGGCGACGATCGCGTCTTCTCGAGCTACGGCCTCGACACGATTGACGGCGGCGCGGGCAGCGACACGATCGATCTGGCGAACTTCAACGGCCTCGGCAACATGACCATGGATCTGTCACAGGGCCTGGTCTATTTCACCGGCTATGTCGCGGGCGCCGACCACGTTTCGAACTTCGAGAACGCAAGCGGCACCACC
The DNA here is from genome assembly GCA_031413635.1 of Alphaproteobacteria bacterium. GTDB lineage: Bacteria > Pseudomonadota > Alphaproteobacteria > Micropepsales > Micropepsaceae > SZUA-430. The sequence goes on from JANOFM010000111.1 coordinate 3,728, forward strand.
GGCAACGACACAATCATCGGCGGCTCGGGCGACAACACGATGTGGGGCGCCGGCGGCAACGATACGTTCCATTTCTCGACGGGCGCGGGCCACGACACGGCCTACGGCGGCACGGGTTCCGACTACATTCAGATCGACACGGGCGGCGGCAGCGGCGGTTGGTTGGAATCGGTCGCCGACGGTTCGAGTGTCGTTCTTGGTACCGGAGATTGGCTGCTCCAGCTCGACACCGGTGCCGACTATGTTCTTCATGGTGCCGGGGGAACGCTTGACTTCGGCGGTATGCATTCAGGCATATTGACGGCTGCCGACGGAAGCGAGCTGCAGTTCCAAGAAATCGAAGGCGTCAATTGGTAAGTTTTGCCCCCAGGGCATCGACCAAGGATTTGCTGCCGCTGCATTCTTAAGCGGGACGCCTCCGTGAACGATTCGGAGCCCGGCTTGCGCTGAAAGCGAGTTGCGCGGCCAGTTCCAGTGCCCGCTCGCTCCACTCGACCAGTTTTTCAGCGGCAGATTTCATTGAATGAAGTCTTGCTCAATTGGGTGCCGTCGGCGGTAGCCAAATTCTGTGGCATTCGCGCCATTCAAAGCGCAGTCTGTTGCGAGTCGTGAATCAGGTTCAATTGAGGAACGGGTCCGTCGATGCAATCTCCCTATTTGGTCGAGAATCGGCATGTCGCAATCAAACACTGCCGCCACGGTCTTTTCATGTACAACCGCCACGACACGTTTGTCGGACGCGGGCTCGACCTCTATGGCGAGTGGTGCGACTTCGAGATTCAAGCACTTCGGCCGTTTGTAGCGTTCGGCGATACCGTCATCGATGTCGGTGCAAATATCGGCACTCATACCGTCGCTTTCGCGAACATGGTGGGTCCGACAGGAACGGTGCACGCGTTTGAGCCTCAGCGGCGGCTGTTTACGATGCTCGCCGGGAATGTGGCGTTGAACGGACTTGAGTGGGCGGTCTGCCATCAAGAAGCGGTGGGGGAGTCGAGCGGAGAAATTCGACTGCCGCCTTTGCCGCCGTCGGACACATCTTTCAACTACTCCGCGGTTTCTCTCGTGGCGAACAGCTTGCCCCGGCAAGTCAAAAAGGCGGATGAACGGGTTCCGCTCGTCACCTTGGACGCTCTGGATTTGAACAACTGTGCCGTGATCAAGTTGGATGTCGAGGGGATGGAGCCTTCGGTTCTGATGGGCGCGCAGCACTTGATCAAGGGGTGTCAGCCCGTTCTTTACGTCGAGATCGGAGGGCCGGATAATGCAAAGCGGATTGCGGAGATTCTTACATCGCTGAATTATTCTGCCTATTGGTCAATCCATCCCTATTTCGATGAGCGTAATTATTATTCCAACGCCATAAATGTGTGGCCGAACGTCGTGTGGTCGTCGAATATTATCTGCTTGCCGAAGAATTCGACGGCCGAGTTTCCCGCCGCGCAGAAGTTTCTGGGGGAAGGCGACGATTGGCGCGCTTGTTTAAGGCGGATGCAAAGCTCGACTTGATTTGAGGTTGGTTGCGAGAGCATGGCGCAGCGGCGAGGATGTCCGGGTATTATCGGAGCGGAACGTTATCGATCAGACGGACCTTCCCGATGTAGACTGCGGCCAGCAGCCTTGCGGGTTCACTAGGGCCTTCGAGCGGCCTCAAATCTTGTTCCGCGCGCAGCTCCAGATATTCGGGCGTCGCGAAATCCATGTCCGTAAGTGATTGCTTGGCGCTGTTGAGGGTGTCGCGAACCGATTTGCCCTGCAGGATTTCCTGCGCTGCACGAAATAGCGTTTCCGAGAGTTTCGGCGCCTTGGCGCGCTCGGCGGGTGTCAACCGGGCATTGCGGGACGACATCGCCAGGCCGTCGCTTTCGCGCACGGTCGGGTGTCCGATGATGGTTATGGGAATGTCGAGATCTCGAGCCATTCGGCGCACGACGTGCAGCTGCTGGTAATCTTTCTCGCCGAAGAGCGCGATGTCTGCCTGCGTTTGATTGAAGAGTTTGGCCACGACCGTCGCCACGCCGTCGAAATGTCCGGGGCGGTAGGTTCCGCATAGTCCTTCGCTTACGCCTTTGACCTTTATCGCAGTCGCATAGCCGTCGGGATAGATTTCGTCCGGATTAGGCGCGAACAACAGATCGACGCCTTCGTTTTCCATCAGGGCGGCATCATCAGATTCGCGGCGGGGATAGTTCGCCAGATCCGACGCATCGTTGAATTGAGCGGGGTTGACGAAGATCGTGACTATCCGGCGGACGGCGTGTGAACTTGCGGCTCGAACTAGGGCTAGATGGGCTTCGTGCAAGGCGCCCATTGTCGGCACGACGGCGATGTTCTGACCGTGGTTTTTCCACTCAGTTACCGTTGCGCGAAGCGAGGCTATCGTGCGGGCGACGCGCATGCCGTCAGTCTTTTTGGTCGCGCGTCGGATCGGCATAGACATGCTCGGCTGTTGGAAAGCGCCGCTCGCGCACGTCCGCGGCATAGGCGGCAATGGCCGCGTCGGCCTTCGGTCCGAGTTCAGCGTAGCGTTTGACGAATTTGGGGAAGAATCCGGTGAAAGTGCCCAGCACATCATCGATGACGAGGATCTGTCCGTCGCATGCCGGCGATGCGCCTATCCCTATCGTGGGTATAGCGATCGTCGAGGTGATCCGGCGTGCCAGCGGTTCGGGAATTTTCTCGAGCACTACCGAGAACGCACCTGCCGTCGCTACGGCTTGGGCGTCTTTGGCGACGCGCTCGGCGTCGGTCGCTTTGCCCTGCAGTTTATGGCCGCCAATTGCGTTGATTGACTGCGGTGTGAGGCCGACATGAGCCATGACCGGGACCCCGCGGTTCGCCAGGAATTCGATCGTACTGGCCATTCTCGCACCACCTTCGATCTTGATGGCGGTGCATCCGGTTTGCGCCATCACGCGCGCCGAATTGCGAAACGCTTGTTCGGGGCTTTCTTCGTAACTGCCAAACGGCATGTCCACGACCATGAGGGCTCGTTTTAAGCCGCGGCGCACAGCGGCTCCGTGGAGGATCATCATCTCCAGCGTGGCGCCGACGGTGGACGGCAGGCCGTGCACGACCATTGCAACGCTGTCGCCGACCAGGACGATGTCCGAATGCGCGTCCGCGAGCATTGCTTGTGGTGTTGAGTATGCAGTTAAGCAGACGAGCGGCGTCTTGCCCTTGCGCGCGGCGATATCCGGCACTGTTAGCGGCTTGCGGGCCGGGTCATCGCTTTTGGTTTCTGTGCTCATGGGATGGTCGGACTAGGCATTTGTGTTGCACCGCACCATACACCGGCGCTGGCGTGGCGACAGCACCTATTTTGCCTGCAGGATGATGTGTTGGCGGTGAGCTCGTAGTGCTTATTAAGGTTTTCGATAGGCGCGTGGGACTAGTTCTCCCGGCGCGTGCGTTCGGCATTGTGGAGAGGAGAAATTGGGCGCATTCTGTTATGCAGTGAGGTGAGGTTTTCGGCTCGTTGGCGTCTCGTCCTCCGGCGTTTTGCGCGACGTGCCGGCGATCCTTGCTAGAGAAGGAGAGACCGGTCATGACCGTTGCCGCTATCTTGAAGCATAAGGGTGCTCGCGTCGAAACGGTGCGTCCCAACGCGACCGTTCAGCAAGTTTGCGATCAGATGTCGGCCAAACACATTGGAGCGGCGGTGGTCTTGGGTGCCGGCGGCGAGGTGATCGGTGTCGTTTCCGAGCGCGATATCATTCATGCGCTGGCGCGTGACGGGGCGGGGTCGTTGACCCGTTCGATCGATGAAATCATGACGCGCGATGTCGTTTCCTGCAGGTTGACCGACACGTCCAAGGATATCATGGAAAAGATGACGCGCGGGCGGTTCCGGCACGTGCCGGTCGTCGAGGGCGGGCGACTGATCGGTATCGTGTCGATCGGCGATGTGGTGAAGCGGCGGATCGAGGATGGCGATCTGGAACGTCACGCTATGCGCGAGTACATCACGCAAGCCGGGTGAAAGCTGCTGTTCTTAGCTAAGTCTTTCGAGCGCGTAGCGGATGCGGGGCAGGGCCTCTCGTGCCGCTTTTGCCCCGAGTTCGATCGTCTCCTCGGCGCGGTTGAATTCGATAAGGCCGATGTGAGCGACGCTTGGTACGATGAGTATGTCGGGCGGATCGCCGGCAAGGCGCGCGCGGGTAATGCGATCGATCAGTATGTTGAGAGCGCCGGACATCACGGTACTGATCGCCGGGCCATCCGGACGGTCGGCGAACAGTCTTTGAATGATCACCCGATCCGGCCTCAACCATTTGGCGATGCCGTCGGGGGGTGATGCCTCGGCGATGAGTACGGGCTCTCTTGCCGGCGCGTCGCTAGGAGACCCCATGATGTCGGTGTGCAGGCTTACAGCGATGACCAGCTTTCCTCCAAACGAGCGCGCAACCGAGGTGGGGCATGGGTTCGTCAACGCACCGTCCACCAGCCAGTGTCCATCGCGTTTTACCGGCGCGAAGACGCCGGGCAATGCATAGGATGCGCGCATGGCTTGGATAAGGGAGCCGTCTCGCAGCCAAGTTTCGCGTCCGGTATCCAATTCTGTCGCTACGGCAACGAAAGGCTTCGAAAGCGTTTCGATGCAAATGCCACCGATCTGTTCTTCCAAAAGCTTGGCGAGTTTCTCTCCGCCGAACAATCCGGCACCACCCAATGTAAGATCTAGAAATCCGATGAGCTTGCGTTGGGTTAAGCTTCGCGCCCAACGTTCGATCGCGTCGAGCTTGCCTGCGAGATGTAGCCCGCCGATGAGGGCGCCGATGGATGTGCCGCAGATCACATCGGGGTCCATTCCGGCTTCAACCAGGGTTCTGAGCACTCCAATGTGCGCCCAGCCGCGCGCGACGCCGCCCCCCAAGGCCAGCACTATTTGCGGGCGCGCGCTCACCGTCTTCTTGCCTCAAGTTCGTTGCTGTTGAAGTGTTGGAGCGTGCCGCTTAGACACGCAACTGCAGGGTGCCTGCGGCATGGTGACGAGGCTTCGTGGAAAATTGAATTAAGGCCGTGATTTGCGTTTGACTTCATAGGGTCACCTGCATATAAGGCCCGCTCTCCGACGTCGCCGCGTGTCAGTCATGTGACATCCGGCGGCGTTGTTTCGTCTGAGGGCTTCCCTGGACGCTGCGACTTGACAATTGAATACACCGGGAAGGGGGATGTGGGCGGCGGAAGGGCTGGTCATTGACCGAGGGATTGGGCGCAAGTTTGATCCTAGCTTGAGAAGCTGTTTAACGTTCTCTTTCTTGATTGTGCGCGGATGC
>JANOFM010000112.1:0-8761 GCA_031413635.1 Alphaproteobacteria bacterium
ACCGATTTGGCGCTTATGTTTGCCGAGGCAGGTGACGTTCCTTAGTTCTGTTCACCCACTACATTTCTCCGCGCGATAACGTGCCATGCCTTCGCGCAGTTGGGTGCGGCTGGCGACCGATTGGGGGTGGTCGTTGGGCGGAGGCGTGCGTTGCCAGATGTCGAGCGCCTTCTTGTAGCGTTTGCATGCCGTCTTTGTGTCGCCGACGGTGGCCGCGACCGCGCCGAAGCAGCGTTCGATGTGGGCGAAGAGATAGGCCTCCGCGGGCTTGGCCGTCAGCGTCGACTTGGCTTGGCGGCAATAGGCTTCGGCGCCCTTGCGGTTTTTTTGGCCGGCGGTGGCCGCGGCAAAGCTGACCGTTGAGAGCACGTCGGTTTCCTTTTGCGGATAGGCGTGCGCGGTTTGCGGGCCTAGGACGGCGATGGCCGCAATCAGCGTGATCGAACGCAACAGATTCATGGGGCCTCGGCTGTCGTGCCCGGGCGTGGGGTCGTGGTTCACGCCCGGGCAGTTGAGCGTTTTCGATGTTACGGCGCGTATTTGAACGAGAGCGAGACGCGCGCACGGTAGGCGACGACTTTGCCCTTATCGTCGAGGCGCAGATCGAGCTTCGTGATTTCCGCGACACGCAATTCGTTGAGCGATTGGGCGGCGGTCTCGACGGCGGATTTCGCCGCCTCCTCCCACGAGACTTTGCTGGTGCCGATGATTTCGGTGACGCGGTACGTGCCGGTATCGCCGGATTTCTTCGCCATGAATTTTCCTCCACTCTTATCGGCGGGCCCGGAGCGGTGCCCGCCCGGAGGCGACCATAGAGCGATTTTGCGTCTAACGCGACAGGCCGCGGGTGGCGACGATGGTGATGGTGTAGCCCGCGATCACGTCGATGAGCTGCATCAGGGCGAGAAGGAAGAACACCGAATGGGTAAACCCCGGGAACGAGATGAACTCGACCACGTAGACCATCAGCGTCATCACGGCGATACCGTGGTTGACCAGCGACAGCATGGGCGAGCCCACGGACTTTAGGACCTCGATGAAGAGTAGGCCCATGCCGGCGGCAATGATGACGTCGGCCTGGGTCATCGACCAGACGGCGCCCGAGAACATCGTCAGCTGAAAGGCGGGCCCCGAAAGCCAGGCATTCACCGCCGTTTGGTCCAAGCCGATGACGGCGAAAACCATGAAGTTGAAATAGAGCATCGGCAGAGCGAGCAGCGGAAACACGTCGAATGCCGGGGAAGATGAGCTGAGCCGAACGCGGCGTTCTCGCATGCGCGCCATGGGGATACCCTCGAACCATTGATTCGCGAATTATAGCGCGCCATTGGCCAATGCAACCGGATGGCGGTCAGTTCATGCTAAGATCGAGTTGGAAGTTGTGTAGCTAACCTCCTGCTATTATTGACCCCATGATTCTAGTCGGCCAATACGATTCGCCTTACGTCCGGCGTGTTGCAATCACGTTGCACCATTATGGCATCGCATTTGCCCGCAATCCGATCTCTGTTTTCGCGGACGCGGCAGACATGGCGAAGTTGAATCCCTTGGTGCGCATTCCCTCGTTGGTGCTGGATGACGGCGAGGTGCTGATCGACAGCGCAGCGATCATCGATCATTTGGACGAGGTCGCGGGTCCGTCACGGGCATTGACGCCTCGGTCGGGTGCGGAGCGGCGGCGTGTGCTGAAGCTGGTGGCGGCGGCGACCGGCGCAATCGATAAGGCGGGTGCCATCGTCTACGAGCGCCATTTTCACGGACTCGGGGCAATCAACGGCGAATGGCTCGGGCGGTGCAAGGGTCAGCTGATTGGCGGGCTTCGGTTCCTTGAGGGACAGCTGAGCGGCGATTGGTTTACGGACGGACGATTTACGCAGGCCGACCTTACAACCGCCGCCCTGCTCGGCTATTTGGACCTTCGATTGCGGGAGATTTTCGACGACGACTTTCCCGAGTTGCGGCGGTTGTCCGAGCGTTGCGAAGCGCTGCCATCGTTCGTCGCGGCGCGGCCGAGCGCGGACGAAGTGATGCCGAGCTGATCGAGGGCGCTCATGCGCAGCCGGCTAGGCGGCGTGTTTCTCTTTCATTTTCGCGATCGATTTTGTAACGATCTTCGTCAGCGTCGGCATGTCGACGTCCGATAGCCGCTTGATGTAGAGACACGACTTTCCCGTCGTGTGCTTGCCGAGCTTGGCGAGTAGGTCGCCGAATTCCTCGAAGCCCGGCATGATGTAGAGCGTCAGGTTCTGCGCGCGCGGCGACAGGCCGATGATGGGCCAATCGCCTCCTCGACCGCTGGCGTAGTTGTAGCGATAGCTTCCGAAGCCGATGATGCTTGAGCCCCACATCCTTGGCTCGGTCTTCGTCGCCGCCTTCATCAGATCGATCAGAGCGCTCGTGTCGGTGCGCTTCTGAGAGGCGGGGATTTTCTTCACGAAGGCGGCAACGCTGGCTTTGGTCTGCTTCGTTTTGGCCTCGGCCATGAAATTCTCCTGCTGGATGTGTCGGGTGGCGTGACGCCGGCGCCGATTGTGCCGCCAGAAGGATTCGGATACCGCTTGGATCAGCGCGAGGCAATCCGGCGCCAATCACGCCCGATGCCGAGTTGCCGATCAAACGCCCATCGAGGGCATCAGGCCATGCAGATGGATCAGGCAAGCCGGTCTGCGCAAAGCGTGCGCTTCGAGGAGTCCTTGCGCACGGTGTCTCAACCGGGGGCGTTGCCCCGTTTGGCCGACATCGACATAAAAACGATCCAAGACTTGATGCCATGGATTGCGATTGTCGACCCGAACAATGCGACGCGAACACTGAAAATCGAAGTGGCGGGGACCGGCATCTCTCAAATGCTGGGGCGCGAGGCGGTGGGCCTCGACTATCTCGACATCGTCGATCCGGCAATCCACGGCGAGGCTTTCGACAGCACCTTTCTTATGCTGACCAGGCCGTGCGGCTTGTGGCAGATGACGCCCGGCGTGACCGACGCGGGCGAAACGGTCTTGGTCGAATATACCGGCTTTCCGACCTTCGATCATGTAAAGGCGCGCGGGAAAATTATGATCTTCATCAAGCATCCGTTCGCCGCGGGCGCGCGGGTGCCGCGCATCGCGATGGTGAAACACGCGACGGATTGGCGCTGGCTCGAGATGCGCTGAGGGGCCCGAAGGTGTAGCGTGGCGCGCTCCGGTGAGGGAGGCGATGTTGAGAGCGATGGCGAGCCGCGCGGCAACCGCGCTGCTTTTTGCACTGGTTCTGGCGCCGGCCGTCGGCGCGCAGGCGGCCGAGCGCGTGTTCACCGTCTTCGTCAGCAGCAACGGCTGGCACACCGACATCACCGTGGCGCGCGCGGATATCCCCGACGGCCGCATTCCCGAAAGCGCCGACTTTGGCGAGGCGCGCTATCTGCAATTCGGCTGGGGCGACGCGGAGTTCTATACGACGCCGGACGCGGGGCTAGGCGCGACACTGCGCGCGGCGCTGCCGGGGCCGGCGGTGGTGCATCTGGCCGGGCTTGCGGTGCGCCCGAGCGAGATGTTCAGCGGCGTGGAGGAAATCGCGCTCACGCTCAGCGAGCCGGATTTCGCGCGCCTCGTCGACTACCTGCACGAGAGCTTCGAACGCGACGGCGAGAGGCGCGCCAACTCCACCGCGCCGGGCCTCTACGGCTTCAGCCGCTTCTACAAGGCGACCGGCGAGTTTCACCTCTTCAATACTTGCAACACCTGGACGGCGCGGGGCCTGGCCGCGGCCGGCCTCGACGTCAGCGCGTCGCGTGCGCAGTGCGCGGAGGATGTGATGGGGCAGTTGTGGGGCGTGGAGGCGGAGTGAGGGCGCGCATATTGTAATCACGGAGACGTTAAAAGAAGAATTGACAACTGTCAATTTACACTATACATCAAAAGCCGGTGATTGAAGAATTCAAGCACAAAGGCTTGCGGAGATTCTTCGAGACCGGCGATCCGCGCGGCCTAAATCCGCAACACGTCGAGAAGATCGAACTGATTTTAGGCGCGCTGAATGCGGCCGCAACCATTGAGGGTATGAACGCGCCGTCGTTCAGGCTTCACGCCCTCAAAGGCGATCTAAAGGGCTTCTGGGCGGTCACCGTACGCGCCAATTGGCGGATCATGTTTCGCTTCATAGATGGCAAAGCCTTTGATGTCGATCTAACCGACCACCACTGAGAAGGTACCGACCATGCGCATGAAAAACCCACCCCATCCGGGTCGACTTGTAAAGAACGAACTTGAGGAACTGGGCATTCCTGTCGCGGACGCAGCCAAGGCTCTTGGGATCACGCGTCAGCAGCTTTACAACGTGATCAACGCCAAGAGCGCCATCACGCCGGAGATGGCCGTGCGCCTCGCCAAGGGCATCGGCAGCACGGCCGCTACGTGGTTGACCATGCAGCAAGCCTATGACCTAGCGCACGTCGAGCCGGGCCGCATTGCGGTGTCGAAGCTTACGCGACGATTATCGGCGGACAAGCCGAAACAGCAGAATATACTCTGAGGAATTTGATTGGGCTGACGGCCACGCCAACGGCGGGTGCCAACTTATCAAGACACCGGAGGCATCGTCAACGATAGTTCAAACACTTGAAATAAGTATAGCGTCCCCATAATTTAGCGCCTTGGTTTGATTTTGGCGGAAATTCGATGGAGGCGTCCGCTACAAGTAGCGGATAGGTAGCAGCACGGTAGCGGCATTTTCGGCTGAACTGAGCCACAGTAGCGGAGTAGCGGCATGGATTACGTCTGTTTGTTTCGACAATTTCCGATTGTATTTGCCGCGCGACTTGGGCGTGTAAAGTTTTGATGGGAATTCGGGAGAGCAACATCATGCGCTATCGCCACGATCCGGAAGGTTCGCGCCTTCCCATTAAGCTCGACACGACGACGAACGGCGAGTTCGCGCCGGTGGCGCTCGAGCCTTATCACGAAGCCGCCATCGCGCATGCGCATGCGGCGGCTGGCGACAATGCGCGGCGGTTGGGCGTCGGGCGGCGCGACTTTATGATCAGCACCTGCGGGGCGGCGACCACGCTGCTCGCGTTCAACGAGGCGCATGCCGCGCAAGGGCGCATCGGCGGGCGCTTCGATTTGCCGGCGCAAGCGGGCGTCGACGTGGATCTCGCGGCGGCGGCGCTGGAGGGCGACGAGTTTATCTTCGACGTGCAGAACCATCACGTGAATGCGCTGGGGCGCTGGCGCAATCCGGCCTCGCCGTGGATGAAGGGGTTGAAGGGTTTTCCCAATGCCGCTTGCGCGCACGAAATCGGCGAGGGCGAATACGCTTACGTGAACTGCTTCAACGGCGAGAACTACGTTAAGGACGTGTTTCTCGATTCCGATACGCAGATGGCGGTGATGTCGATGGTGCCTTCGACGTTCGAGGATGCGCCGTTGACGATCGAGGAGGCTTCGGCGACGCGGGCTTTGGTCGAAAAATTGGGCAAGGGTGCGCGTTTGTTGTTGCACGGCAAGGTCAACCCGAACCTGCCGGGCGATATGGAGCGGATGGAGGAGCTGAAGTCCACATGGGGCATCAGCGCGTGGAAGAGCTATACCCAATGGGGTCCGGACGGTGTGGGCTATTTTCTCGACGACGAAAAATTCGGGATTCCGTTTATCGAGAAGGCGCGCGCGCTCGGTGTGAAGATCGTCTGCGTGCACAAGGGTCTGCCGTTCGGTAAGAAGAGCTACGACCATTCGACCTGCCGCGATATCGGCGTGGTGGCGCGGCGTTTTCCCGAGATGATTTTCATGATCTATCATTCGGGCTTCGACCGCGAGCATGTCGAGGGCGCGTTCGATCCGGCGAAGGCGGAGGCGGGCGTCGATTCGCTGGTCAAGTCGCTGATCGACAACGGCGTGAAGCCGAATGCGAACGTCTATGCCGAGTTGGGCTCGACCTGGCGCTTCTTGATGCGCGATCCAAGTCAGGGCGCGCATGTGTGGGGCAAGCTGCTGAAATATGTCGGCCAGGATAACGTGATGTGGGGCACGGATTGCATCTGGTACGGCTCGCCACAGGATCAGATTCAGGCGTTTCGCGCCTTTCAGATTTCGGACGCATTGCAGGAGCGGCACGGCTATCCCAAGCTGACGAGGGATTTGAAGGCGAAAATTTTCGGCTTCAATGCCGCCAAGATCTACGGCGTCGATGTGCCGGCGCAGCGCAAGCGCGCGGCGAACGACGGGTTGGCGCGCGACAAGCAGGCCTATCTCGAGGAACGCGATCCGAGCTTCGCGACCTATGGGCCGAAATCGAGGCGCGAATTTCTGGCGCTGCGCCGCGAACAAGGCGGACGGCCTTAAGGGGTTGCTTTTGCTTCGCCTTGCGGGCGCGTCGCGTACATCGCGGCGGCGAGGGCGCACACCAGGAGGAACGCCGAGACAAAGAACGGCGCACCGAGAAGTGGCAAGCCGGGTGCCGTGTCTTTTGCCTCGATCGCGAATGCGAACACGCTTGTGTAGAGCGGCGGCGAGACGATCGCGGCCAGGCCCATCATGCTGCCAAGGGCGCCTTGGAGTTCGCCTTGCTGCGACGGGCCGACGCGCTGGGTCATGATCGATTGCGCCGCAGGTGTGTAGAAACCCCACAAGGCCGCGATCGGAATCGCGATCCATACCGACAGGTCGGTCGGGCCGACGGCATAGACAAGGAAGCCCGTGATGCCGAACAACAGTCCCGCCGCCATCGACCGGCGCGGGCCCAACCATTTGACGACCGGGCCGATGAGGCCGCCTTGGACGACGATGCTGGCCACGCCGGTTGCCGCCAATGCAAGTCCGTTCGTGGCTTCGTTCCAGCCGTAACGGTACATGGTGAACCAGACGAACACCGCCGGGTAAACGTTGTGGGCCACCGCGTAGAAGAAATGAGCCGCCGCCAATCCCGCGAGTTGAACGTTCGAGGCGAGAAGGCGCAGCGAGCCGAAGAAATGGGCGTTGGCGAACGAGAGTTTCTTGCTGCGGCGCTCGGGCGGCAGCGACTCCGGCAAAATGAAGTAGCCGTAGAGCGCGTTGAGAATGCTTAGACCGGCCGCGACCCAAAACGGAAGGCGCGGATCGAAGCTTCCGGCGTAACCGCCGAGCGCGGGGCCTATGACGAAGCCGATGCCGAAGGCCGCCCCCATGAGGCCGAAGGCGGCGGGGCGCTTTTCCGGCGGCGTGATGTCGGCGATGTAGGCATTGGCGGTGCTGAAGCTTGCCGCGGTCGCGCCCGAAATCGCGCGCGCGATGAAGAGCCAGGTCAAATCCGGCGCCATCGCCATCAAGATGTAATCGAGCCCGAGTCCCGTCATCGACAGCAACAGAACCGGGCGACGGCCGTAGCGGTCGGACAAGGCACCTTGGATCGGCGCAACAACGAATTGCATGAGCGCCCAGACCAGTCCCAGCATGCCGCCGATGCGTACGGCATCGGCGTCGGCGCCGAGCATGAAACCTTCGATCAGCTTGGGCAGCACCGGAATCACAACGCCCATCGACAAGACGTCGAGCATCAGCGTGAAAAAAATGAAATAAACCGCGGCGCGGCCGGCGGTCGGCGTGGTGGCTTCGGTCATGCGCGAGCCGGTGTCCTGGGCGGTCTGGAGGTCGAGTTCATGTCATGAGAGGCATATATTTAACAAAAAGTGAAATTAAATGTCAATGTGCGTCACGGGTTCGAAAATGCGCGCGGGTAGGCGACTTGCCATACGGTACCGAGGGTTGCCCCGGGTCGCAGTTCGAGCGCCATGAACGAGGGGCCGGCATAGGGCGCGTTGAGCAATTTCGCGAGCAGCGCGGAAAATCCAAACCGAGCGTAGTATGCCGGGTGCCCGAGAACGACGGCGAGATCCGCGCCCGCGTCGCGACAGCGGGCAAGGCCCGCCCTCGCCAGTGCATCGCCGATGCCTTGGTGTTGAAGTCCGGGCCGAACCGCGAGCGGGGCCAGCGCCACAGCCTTGAGCGATTGCCCGCCTGAGCGGACCTCGAGACGCGAGAACAGGATATGCCCGGCGATTGCTCCCGTTGAGTCGACTGCCACGAGTTCGCAAACGACGTCGCTGTCGCGGCACAGTGCGTCCACCAGTGCCGCCTCGCCGCTTTTCCCAAATTCCGATGTGAAAGCGGCGGTGATCATGGCGGCGATCGCCGGATCGTCTTGCGGATCGCGAAGGCGGATGGAAATTTTCGGATCGGGCTTGCTCATCAGTCGGTTCCGGTACGGCCAAGCAGGGTGAGGCATCAACAGATGTCGGAACTGTTAACGCACGCGCCGTCGTTTTCTCAACTTTCCTGACTTTGTTGCCAGGACTTCGATCGCCAATAACAACGCGCGGTTGTCGAGCGTTAACGCGCTCTTCATCGTTCTCACTCAAACATTAAGCGCTGTTTGTGTGCGCGGCGGGACTTCCTCCGCATACGGAATATCGCTATGAGTCATCGTCATGGATCTGCGACGCGAATTTGAAATTCGCGTGTGGGGAGAAAATGCTAGCATACGAAGAACTCCAGGGCTCAAGCGGCCGCCAGATCTTTTTCCGGCCGAAGCGCTATGAGGCAAACGAGCTGTTTGCCGGCATGCCGCCCAAAGTGTGGCTGAAGTCGGGGATTTTCCGGCTCGGCGACATCAGCCTGACCGGGATCAGCGCCAACGCCAATCAAAGCGTGGAGGTGGTTTTCGAAGCCGGCGAAGTTCTACCGATGCTGGTCAAGCAGGCGGGAGTTACGATTTTCGAAGGCCAGGCCCGCGTGGTGCGCGGCGAGCG
>JANOFM010000113.1:0-19062 GCA_031413635.1 Alphaproteobacteria bacterium
GCCCCACGCCGATCGTCGTAAAGCCGGACGACACCATCAACGCCACGCCCACGAGAAAAACCAAGATCGAGCGCATCCGTGCGCCGAGCGAACTCTGCGCCCCACGCAACGCCGGCACCAACCCCAACACGAACGAAAGCAAAACCAGAACCGCGCCGATAACGATCATCGAACATCTCCCTCAAAGGCCGCCGCGCGCACGCTCAGCGACTCGGCCAACGCTAAGCTTTACCGCAATTCAGGTCTTCCGCTCGGAGCTTTTCAGCACCACATTCGTGCCCGACCGGTCATCAGGCGTCGCCCCGCATCTCCGATCCGAAAAAGGCGGGTATCGCACTCGACGAAGTGCTGAAACACCGCGACGTCATCAACGGCGCGCTGCGCAACGTCGTCGACCAAACGACCGAAGCCTGGGGCGTGAAGATCGAGATGGTCGAAATGAAGGACGTTGAGATCCCCGAGGTGATGCAACGCGCCATGGCGCGCGAAGCCGAAGCGACACGAGAAAAGCGCGCCCGCCTAATCAAAGCCGGTGCCGAATACGAGGCCGCCGAGAAACTAACGGCCGCCGCCACCCTCATGACCGCAAGCCCAATGGCACTCGAACTGCGCCGCCTGCAAATGGTCGCCGAAATCGGCGCAGAGAACAACACGACGACGGTCATCATGCTGCCGAGCGACATCGTGAATCTGGCGGGGAAAGTGATGGCATAGCCGCACTCAATGAAATTGCCCTTCTCTCCTTGAGGGAGAAGGGCACGCGCACCCCTGTTCTCCCCAACCCCAATCCGTGCATCATTTCCAGGACGTGCTGATTCGCATCTCCCCTGGGAGGCGAACTCGCGCTTCGGAACCGGAAGTCTGAGCCTCTCCAACGCCTTGGCTCGCGCTTCGAAACCGGATGCCGGAATGGCCCTCGAAACGGGCCCCTGTGGTGGCCTCGCCACGAGGCTTTGAAAGCGCGCAGGCGATACCGTGCTGTCCCCGCCCTTTCCACAGAACCGACCACAAAATATGGTAGTTACTAACGCCGATTAACACAAAATCTATTGCTCGGATCAAAATCTAGGTACTACATAACGGTCCCTGCACGCCGAGAACTTCCGGGCGTTTTGGGACCACGCGCTGGGGAAACGGTGAAGCGCGCAGACGGTCCCAGGAACAGCTCGAACGCCCTCGGCGACGGCAGGGACAAGTTGGTCACGAACCACGTTCCTAGAGGGGCTACCACGCATGCGCATCGACCGCGTCTTCACCGTTGAAGGTCAATCCGCCTACGACAGCATTACGTTTCGCACCGTTTCGAGCGAGATCAGAAATCCCGACGGCTCGGTCGTCTTCAAGCAAGACAACATCGAGATCCCCGAGAAGTGGTCGCAAGTCGCCTCCGACGTCTTGGCGCAGAAATATTTCCGCAAGGCCGGTGTCGCCGCCGCGTTGAAGGCCGTACGCGAAGCCAACGTCCCCGAATTCCTCTGGCGCAAGGTTCCCGAAGACGGTGCGCCAACCAACGCCGGCGAGCACAGCGCGCGCCAAGTCTTCGATCGCCTCGCCGGCACCTGGGCCTATTGGGGTTGGAAGGGCGGCTATTTCGATGAGGAGAAGGACGCCTCCGCCTTTTTCGACGAAATGCGCTACATGCTCGCCGCGCAGATGGCGGCGCCCAACAGCCCGCAATGGTTCAACACCGGCCTGCATTGGGCCTACGGCATCGACGGCCCCGCGCAAGGCCACCACTATGTCGACCACTGGAGCGGCGAACTGACAGCCTCGGCCAGTTCGTACGAGCACCCGCAACCGCACGCCTGCTTCATTCAGGGCATCAAGGACGATCTCGTCAACGAAGGCGGCATCATGGACCTCTGGGTGCGCGAGGCGCGCCTGTTCAAATACGGCTCGGGCACCGGCTCGAATTTCTCGGCCCTGCGCGGCGGCAACGAGAAGCTGTCGGGCGGCGGCAAGTCGTCGGGCTTGATGAGCTTCCTCAAGATCGGCGACCGCGCGGCCGGCGCCATCAAGTCGGGCGGCACCACGCGCCGCGCCGCAAAGATGGTCATCGTAGACGCCGACCATCCCGATATCGAGCAGTTCATCGATTGGAAAGTTCTTGAGGAACAGAAGGTCGCGGCTCTCGTTGCGGGCTCCAAACTGCTCAACAAACATTTGAACCTGATCATCAAGGCCTGCGTTAACTGCAGCGCCGAAGGCGATGCCTGCTTCGACCCACTGCAAAACCCGGCCTTGAAGCGCGAAATCAAAGCCGCGCGCAAATCGGCGATCCAAGACAACGCCATCCAGCGCGCGATCCAATTCGCCCGCCAAGGTGCCCAGTCGATCGACATCCCCGTCTACGACACCGATTGGGACGGCGAGGCCTACTATACCGTCTCGGGCCAGAACTCGAACAACACCGTGCGCGTGACCGACGATTTTTTACGCGCGGTCGAGACGGATGCGGATTGGAAACTGACCCGCCGCACCGACGGCAAACTGCACAAGACGCTGAAAGCCCGCGGCCTGTGGGACAAGATCGCCGAGGCAGCCTGGCAGTGCGCCGATCCCGGCCTGCAATACCACACCACGATCAACGACTGGCACACCTGCCCCGCCTCGGGCCCGATCCGCGCCAGTAATCCGTGCTCTGAATACATGTTCCTCGACGACACCGCCTGCAACCTCGCTTCGCTGAACCTGCTCGCCTTCACCAAATCCGGCCCCGACGGCGTCAAGCAGTTCGACGTCGCCGCTTACGAGCACGCCGTGCGCCTCTGGACTGTCGTGTTGGAAATCTCGGTGATGATGGCGCAGTTCCCGTCAAAGGAAATCGCGCAACTCTCCTACGAATACCGCACGCTGGGCCTGGGCTACGCCAATATCGGCGGCCTGCTCATGTCGTCGGGCATCGCCTATGACAGCGCCAAAGGCCGCGCCGTCGCCGGCGCTCTCGCCGCACTGATGACCGGCGCGTCCTACGCCACCTCGGCCGCGATGGCACGCGAACTCGGGGCCTTCAAAGGCTATGCCAAAAACTCCGAGCACATGCTGCGCGTCATTCGCAACCACCGCCGTGCCGCGCACGGCTCGGTCGACGGTTACGAAAAAATCGCGATCAAACCCGTACCGCTCAACGCCATGGAAATGCCGTCGCAAGGCTTCGGCGGCCTGGTCGATCGCGCCCGCGCCTCGTGGGACGAAGCGCTCAGCCAAGGCGCGCTCTACGGCTATCGCAACGCGCAAACCACCGTCATCGCGCCCACCGGCACGATCGGCCTCGTGATGGATTGCGACACGACGGGCATCGAACCCGACTTCGCACTCGTTAAGTTCAAGAAACTCGCCGGCGGCGGTTACTTCAAGATCATCAACCAATCGGTGCCCGCGGCGTTACGCGCGCTCGGTTACAGCTCGCTGCAATCGGAAACGATCATCAACTACGCCGTCGGCCGCGGCACGCTCAAAGGCTCGCCCGGCGTCAACCAGGAATGGTTGAAGCTGAAAGGCTTCGGCGACAAGCAACTGGACGCGATCGAAGCCTCGCTCTCGACCGCCTTCGACATCAGCTTCGTCTTCAACCGTTGGACCTTGGGCGAGGACTTCTGCGTCAACACGCTCGGCATCGCGCCGGAACGTTTGGACGCGCCCGATTTCAACCTGCTCCAGGAAATCGGCTTCACCAAGGCCGAGATCGAATCCGCGAACATCTATTGCTGCGGCGCCATGACGCTCGAAGGCGCGCCGCATCTGAAGGACGAACATCTGCCCGTGTTCGACTGCGCCAATCCGTGCGGCAAGCTCGGCAAGCGCTCGCTTTCTGTCGACAGCCACATTCTGATGCTGGCGGCGGCCCAACCGTTCATCTCGGGCGCGATCTCGAAGACCATCAACATGCCCAACGCTGCCACGATCAAGGATTGCGCCGACGCTTACATGAAGTCGTGGAAACTGGCGCTCAAGGCGAACGCACTCTACCGCGACGGCTCGAAGCTCTCGCAACCGCTAGCGTCATCGCTCCTCGCCGATGAAAACGAAGATGACGATCTGCAAGAAACGCTCGCCGAGATGCCGCAGGCCGCCCGCGCCCAAGCGATGGCCGAACGCATCGTCGAACGCATCGTCGAAATCACCAAGCGCGACCGCGAAAAACTTCCGCATCGCCGCAAGGGCTACACGCAAAAAGCCTCGGTCGCCGGCCACAAAGTCTACTTGCGCACCGGCGAATACGACGACGGCCGCATCGGCGAAATCTTCATCGA
Organism: Alphaproteobacteria bacterium; assembly: GCA_031413635.1. Classification (GTDB taxonomy): domain Bacteria; phylum Pseudomonadota; class Alphaproteobacteria; order Micropepsales; family Micropepsaceae; genus SZUA-430. The sequence goes on from JANOFM010000113.1 coordinate 4,254, forward strand.
CATGCACAAGGAAGGAGCGGCCTTCCGCAGCTTGATGAACAACTTCGCCATCGCCATCTCGATCGGCCTGCAATACGGCGTGCCCTTGGACGAGTTCGTGGAGGCCTTCACCTTCACGCGCTTCGAGCCGGCCGGCATGGTCACGGGCAACGACTCGATCAAGAACGCGACCTCAATCCTCGACTACATCTTCCGGGAACTCGCGGTGTCGTATCTCGGCCGTCACGACCTGGCGCACGTGATCCCCGGCGGCGGCGATCTGGAAATCGGCGGCGGCGATAGCGAAGGCAAGCGTCCGCCCGCGACGCCCCAAAACCCGGCGCGCATCGTCTCCTCCGGCCTCGTGCGCGGGCAGATGCCGCAACAGCTTGTCGTGCTCGACGGCGGTCAAGTGGTACGCGGCGAAACCGCCCTGCTGACCACGACGGCCGAAACCGTGCGCCGCACCGTCGGCAACACGGTGGCGCAAACGATCGAAATCGTCGAACGCGAAGTGCAAATCTCGTCGACCGCACTGCGCGCCCGCAAACTCGCCGAAGCCCGCATCAAAGGCTACGAGGGCGACGCTTGCGGCAATTGCGGAAACTTTACGCTCGTGCGCAACGGCACCTGCATGAAATGCGACAGCTGCGGCACGACCACCGGCTGCAGCTGACCAACGAATGACCCACGCGCGCACTGGGGAGTGCGCGCGCGCCTAGGGGAACGACGGATGAAGCCGCGAGGGCAAACCGCTCTCGCGGGCCAGGGACAACGAACGAGGGACGCTATGATTGTTTGCTCCAAGCATGAAGGCAACGGTACCTATCGCGAATTCGTCATCGACGACACCGAGATGAGCGACCGCGTCGAGGTCAAGACGCACCTCGTCGAAGACGACGAAAACTGGCACGATGCCGGCATCATCACACGCTCGGGCGACGTGCTGGAAGTCTCGGTCCTGAAGCCGTCGCGCCGCTTAGTCAAACTCGACAAGGTCTTCCCGAACGAAATCGCGGCGTTACAAGCGATCGCAGTGTCGTACGAAGCGGCGAAGCCGAACTAAATCCGCCGTGTCAGATTGGCAAGTGCGATCAGGGCGACGCGCTGCCAATGCGGCGGCGCGCGGCCGCCCTGGCGCAGAATCGACCGCGCCGTCGCCGACGCCGACAACACCGGCATAATCCGCGCCGGAACCGGCAGGTTTCCAAGCCGCTCCAAGGCGCGCTCCACCGCCGCCATCAGCCGCGCATCGGGCCCACGCGACATCGAAAGCCGCGCGCAGGCGAACGCGATGCCGGCCTCCTCTGCCGCCGCCTCGCCACCACCGCCCAGCACAAGCGCCCCCAGCCGCATGATCTGGCCGGACACGGCCAAGCCATAGCGTTCCAACGCCGCCTCGTCCTCGAACGCCGCCTCATCGAAATCGTAACCGCGCGCATCGAGATAGGCCTCGAGAGCCTCGCGCGGCAAACCATGCGCCCGCACGACATCGGCCAACGCCTTGGCCACAGGCGCAAGCACCACGCCGCCGCCATAGATCGTGTCAACCTGCTCGCGCCACCATCCCAACCGGATGTGCCCCACCATCGGCTCGTGCACGATCCAGGCGATCCGCGAAACCTCGTGATCAAACGCATAAAGCGCCATCAACGAACCCCGCCTGTCGCGCGGCGCGAACAACGCCGCCACATAACGATCGGGATCGACCCGCGCGATGAGGTCGTCTAGCGATTCAGGAGGTGCTGGTTCCATCGCTCGCCCACATTACAGTCATCCCGGAAGTTAGGTGAGCCCGTTGCAAAGTAACGACCTTGCGAACCCAACTATCCGGGACCCAGGAGTGACATGCGCTGAGCCCGTCACGCCTGGGTCCTGGATCCCGGCTCTCGGCTACCGCCTCGGCCGGGATGACAGTTAGTAGAATTGCAGGAACAACCCATGCCGCCGCTCTCTCGCCTCGACCACGTCGTCATCGCCGTGCGCAATTTGGACGCGGCGGCGAAAACCTACCGCGGATTCGGTTTCAACTTGACGCCGCGCGGCCTGCACGAAGGCAAGGGCACCGGCAATCACTGCATCATGTTCGGCAAGACCTACATCGAACTCCTCGGCGTGGTAGACTCGTCGGGCGCTGAAGGCAGCCTCGCCCAACGCGTGAAGGCCCGCGGCGAAGGCGGCATCGCCATCGCTTACGGCGCCGACGACGCCGGCAAAGCCTGCGCCGCCTTGCGCGCTGCCGGCATCGACGCCGAAGACCCCAACGACCTAAGCCGGCCGCTCGACCTCGACGGCAAGCGCGACATGGTGCGCTTTCGCAACGTCAACATGCCGGGTTTGAAACTGCCCGAAACGATGCAATTCGTCTGCACGCACGCAACGCCCGAACTCACCCGCGCCCGCCGCGAATGGCAATTGCATCCGAGCGGCGCGACAGGCCTCGCCAAAATCATCGTTGCGCACGACAACCCGCAAGACGCGGCGGCGGAATTCAAAGCCCTATTCGGCACAACCGGCGCCCTCGACAACGCGACAATCGCAACTCAAACCCGCGCGCAAATCGAAAAAGAACTGGGAGCAGATGCACTCAAAGGCGCTCCCGCGCACGGCATCGTGGGTTTACGCATCCGCGTCAACGAAATCGACGCCGTCGCCGCCATGCTCGACATGGGCCGCATCCCCCACCGCGAAGCAACCCACCGCCTCATCGTTCCCGCGAACGCGGCGCATGGCGTGTACCTGGAATTCGCCGAAGACTAAGCGCCTCACGCTTCCCCGATCAGCTTGAGCCAGTCATCCTCGCTGATCACCGTCACGCCGTGCTTTTGCGCTTCTTTCAGCTTCGATCCCGCGCCCGGCCCCGCGACCAAGATATCCGTCTTCGCCGACACCGAGCCCGCGACCTTCGCCCCCAGCGACTCCGCGCGCGCCTTCGCCTCGTTGCGGCCCATCTTTTCGAGGGTGCCGGTGAACACGATCGTCTTGCCCGACACCGCCGTGTCCGACTTCGGCTTCTCGGCCTCTTCGATATCGAGCAAGTCGAGCAGCCGCGCCACTTCCGCGCGATTGTGCCCTTCCTCGAAGAACTCGGCGATCGCCTTCGCCACGATCTCGCCGATGCCCTCGATCGCGTTGAGCTCGACGAACGCCGTCGACGTTTCGTCCGCCGCCGCCGTCATCGCCGCAACGAACGCATCCGCCGTGCTGTAATTCAGCGCCAAAGCGCGCGCCGTCGCCTCGCCGACATGACGAATGCCCAACGCGAAAATAAACCTGTGCAGCGCCACCGTGCGCCGCGCTTCGATCGCCGCGAACAACTTCGCCGCCGATTGCGGCCCCCAACCTTCGCGCGCAGCGATCGCCTTGGGCCCCGCGCCGAACTTCTTCTCAAGCAAGAAAATGTCGGAGGGATGCGCAATCATCTTGTCCGCCAGAAACGCATCGACATGCTTCGAGCCGAAGCCCTCGATGTCGAACGCATTGCGCGACACGAAATGCTTCAACCGCTCCGCCGCCTGCGCCGGACAGATCAGGCCGCCGGTGCAGCGCCGCGCCACCGACGTTTCGCCCGCTTCGTCCACCTCGCGCAGCGCATGGCTGCCGCACACGGGACAAACCTCGGGGAACTTGAACGCCTTCGCACCCTTCGGTCGCTTCTCGATTATCGAGCGCACGATCTGCGGGATCACATCGCCCGCGCGCTGCACCACGACTGTATCGCCGACGCGCACATCCTTGCGCACGATTTCGTCTTCGTTGTGCAGCGTCGCATTTGTCACCACGACGCCGCCGACCGTCACGGGCTTGAGCCGCGCCACCGGCGTCAGCACGCCCGTTCGCCCGACTTGAATGTCGATCCCAAGCAGCTCGGTCTCGGCTTGCTCGGCCGGAAACTTGTGCGCCACAGCCCAGCGCGGCGCCCGGCTGACGAAACCCAGACGCTGCTGCCAATCGAGCCGGTCGACTTTGTACACCACACCGTCAATGTCGTAACCGAGCGAGGCGCGCTTGCCCGCGATCTTCGCATAATACTTCAAAATCTCGTCGACGCCGACGCAACGCCTCATCAGCGGGTTCGTCGGAAACCCCCACGCGCCGAACGCCTCGATCACGTCCGTCTGCGTCTTGCCCGGCAGTTTCGACGCCTCGCCCCACGCATAGGCGAAGAATTTCAACGGCCGCCGTTTCGTGATCTCGGCATCGAGCTGGCGCAGCGACCCCGCCGCCGCGTTGCGCGGGTTGGCGAACGTCTTTTCCCCACGCGCCTCCTGATCCTTATTCAGTTTGGCGAAATCGGAATGGCTCAAGAAAACCTCGCCGCGCACCTCGATCGCGTCCGGCACATCGCGCCCCTTGAGCGCCTGCGGAATATCGCCGAGCGTTCGCAGATTCGCCGTCACGTCTTCGCCCACTTCGCCGTCGCCGCGCGTGGCGCCCAGCACGAACTTGCCCTTCTCGTAGCGCAGGCTCGCCGACAACCCGTCGATTTTGGGCTCGGCCGTGATCGCCAGCTCGTCGTCTTCGCGCAAGCTCAAGAACCGCCGCACCCGCTCGATGAAATCGGTCACGTCTTCGTTGCTGAACGCATTGTCAAGCGACAGCATGGCGATGCCGTGCTTGACCTTGCCGAATTTCTCGGTCGCCGCAAACCCGACGCGCCGCGACGGGCTGTCGGGCCGGATCAATTGCGGAAACTTCGCCTCGATCGCCGCGTTGCGCCTCTTCAGCGCGTCGTAGTCGGCGTCCGAAACCGAAGGCGCGTCCTCGGCGAAGTAGCGCTTGTCGTGGCTTGCGATCTCGCGCGCCAATACTTCCAGTTCGAGCGCCGCTTCGCTATCCGAAAGCTTCGAAACCGGAACAGGCTTCCGGCCGCTCACGTCGCGCGCCGCCGTTTCGCCGCGGGTGCCACGGTCGTTCCGATCAATTGATCCGCCGCTGCGCGCGCTTCGTCGGTGACCTTCGCGCCGGCGAGCATGCGCGCGATCTCTTCGCGCCGCTCGGCCGCATCCAGCAGCTCCACCCGCGTCGTCATCGCGCCCGCCGCCATCGCCTTGGAGACGCGCAAATGATACGCCGCGCGCGCCGCCACTTGCGGCGAATGCGTCACGACCAGCACCTGTTCGCCCTTAGCCAGCCGCGCCAGACGTTCGCCCACCGCATCGGCGACCGCCCCGCCGACGCCGCGATCGACTTCGTCGAAGATCAAGGTCGAGGCCGAGCCTTCGTCGGCCAGCGCTACCTTCAACGCCAGGATGAACCGCGCCAACTCGCCGCCCGAGGCGATGCGCGTCAAACCACCGAACGGCGCACCGGGATTGGTCGCCACCATGAACTCGGCGCGATCCTGGCCCATCGGACCGGCCGCCTCCGGCCGCAGACGCTCGATCTGCGTGCGGAACAAAGCGTTTGCGAGTTTCAAAGGCGGCAGCTCCTTGGCCACCCGCGTATCCAGCGCCACCGCCGCCTTCGCACGCGCCGCCGACAAAGCGTCCGCCGCCGCGCAATATTTCGCCCGCGCCGCGTCCCTCAAGCGCTCAAGCTCGCGCGCCCGCGACTGCGCCCCCGAGAGCGCCGCGAGCTTGGCCTCCACATCGGCGCGCTTGGCCGCCAGCGCATCGCAACTGCCGCCGTATTTCCGTGCCGCGGCTCTAAGCGCGAATAACCGCGTCTCCGCCCGCTCAAGCCCGTTGGCATCGAACGCCAAGCCCTTCGTCGCCGCTTCGACCGTGCGCCGCGCTTCGTTGACTTCGACAATCGCCCGGTCGAGCGCCGTCACCGCTTCGTCGAGCCGCCCTTGCGCCGCGCTTTGCGCCCGGCTCAACCGCCGCAGCGCCAGATTCATCCGCGCCTCGACCCCGCCATGGCCCGAAAGCGCATCGACCGCCTCGCTCAAATCGGTGGCGATCTTTTCCGCCGCCATCATCACGGCGCGCATATTGGCGAGTTCCGTCTCTTCGCCGGGGCGAACGTCGAGCGTACGCAATTCCTCGGCCACGTGTTTCAGATAATCGTAATCCTGCGCCGCGCGCGCTTGCGCCTCGGTTTCGGCGCGTAATGCCTCCTCGGCCGCCGAGAGTGCGCGCCACGCGGCCTCAACATCGGCGACGTCTTCGCCGAGACGCCCGAACGCATCGAGCAGATTGCGGTGGCCCGCACCGTCCAGCAGTCCGCGGTCGTCGTGTTGGCCGTGAATCTCAAGCAACATCGCGCCGGCCTCGCGCATCAGCCCGATCGACACTGGTTGGTCGTTGACGAAGGCCCGGCTGCGCCCGTCGGCGGCGATCGCGCGCCGGAAGATCAGCGCGCCTTCGCCTTCAAGCCCGTTGCCGCTGAGTGCCGCGCGCGCCGGATGATCGCCCGGCGGATCGAATACGGCCGTCACCGTCGCTTGCGTTCCGCCCGCGCGAATGAATCCGCGCTCGGCCCGTCCGCCGATCGCAAGTCCCAACGCATCGAGCAGGATCGATTTACCGGCGCCGGTTTCGCCGGTCAGCACGCACAGACCCGCCTCGAACTCCAAATCCAATCGTTCGATCAGCACGAAATCGCGGATCGACAGCGATGTCAGCATCGCGGAGTGCGACCTCTATTGCGGGCCTAGAACCAATCGAAGAAGCCGCCGCCTTCGTCTTCGGACGTCGCCTCGGGCTTTGCAGGTTCAGCTTCGCCGGTTTCAGCCGGCGGCGGAGGAACCGCGGCAGGTACTGCGGCCTGCAATTGTTCCGGCGCGGGTGCCGGCGCTTGCGCGACCGGCTTGCCGCCGTCCGGTTTGGCGCCGTATTCACCCAGCAGATTGAAACTGTCCTCGTACCACTCGCTGCCCGGATAGTTGTGGCCGAGCACGGCGGCGGCCGTCTGCGCCTCTTTGACCACGCCGAGCGACAAATAGGCTTCGACCAAGCGGTGCAGTGATTCCGGCACATGGCTCGTCGTTTGGTATTTCTCGATCACGGTGCGGAACCGGGCGATCCCCGCCACGTGCTCGCCGCGCTTCAAGTAATAACGCCCGATCGACATTTCCTTGCCCGCCAAGTGATCGCGCGTCAGGTCAAGCTTCAGCCGAGCGTCGCGCGCATAATCGGTCTGCGGGAAGCGGCGGATCAGATCGCTGAGCGCGGCCATCGCCTGCTCCGTCCGCCGTTGGTCGCGGCCGACATCGACGATTTGTTCGTAGAGCGACACCGCCTTCAGATAATAGGCGTAAGGCGCGTCCTTGTTGCCCGGATGCAGCGTGATGAAGCGGTCCGAAGCCAGGATCGCCTCGCTATATTTGTTCGCCTGATAATAGCAGTACGACGACATCAGAATTGCCCGCCGCGCCCACACCGAATAGGGATGCTGACGCTCGACCTCGTCGAACGCAGCCGCGCACAGCATCCAGTTGCCTTTGTCGAGCGAGGTCAGCGCCTCGGAGTAGATCTGTTCGACCGGCACCTCGGCCGCTTCCGAACGGGGACGCGGGGCGTCGTCGCTGGCGCAGGCGGCCAAGGGGGACGCGAAGGCCACAACGGCGCAAAGACGAATCAGTCGCTGGCGGAGAACGGCAAGGGACATGGGAACCGATGGAGTTTGAGGGGTACAAACGGCGCCAACCGGGCGCCGGGACCAACGGTCCAACCACCCTGCCGGTATTCCTGCCCTTCTTTACCGTAACCTCTCGCCCGCCGCTAGCGCCCCGCGACCCTCAAAAAGCCCGGACATGACGGAGATTTAAGGTTTGGCGGCGCCCGCTTGCGTGGCTTTCTTGGTCTCGGCCACCATGTGATCCTCGGCTGCGCCATAGCCCTTGAGCGAGAACTTCAAATCCAACGGCTTTTTCGCCTGGTCGTAGACCACGATCTTGGCCTCGCCGCCGCCGCGCATCGCCTCGCGCAACCGGGCATCGAGCAACCCTTCCACGATACAGCCGAACGGTTCGCACCGCCTGACCACCACCTTCTCGATCTTCGTTTGGCCGGCGACGATCGTCACCCCATTGGGCAGCCACACGCCCAACGGCAGAATGATTCGCACCACATGCTGGCCTTTGCCGGCGTCGAAGGCGACCGAGATGCTCAGTACACGTTGTTTCGATTTCGGTTCGATCAGCAATTGCACCGCGTCGCACGGGCCGGCATGCCCGACCGGACAACGCACGAGCCAATCCTGAAACGCGCTCGAAGCAAATTCCGGTTTGGGCGCGGCGTTGGGCTCGGCATACGCCGTGCCGGACGCTGCGAACAGCGCCGCGACGACAATCGAAAGAGTAAAAAATTGGTTCATCGAAATAGCGATTTTTCACCGTCTGTTGTACGTGCTCACTTGGTTCCAGTGGCGTTCCAAAAACCACTCCACCAGGTTGCATCGTTTTTCCCGATACCACCGTGCGATTCCATTTTTTCGAACGCCGGCGCAAATCCCTTCAGTGAAAACGGCACGCCGACCGATTTGCCCATCCGATCGACGACGCCGACGCGCCCGCTGTTCGCCGACTTCAAAACGTCGATCAGCGCTGCATCGGCGGCCAGCGGCGCAACGCATCCGCCGGGCAGACACTGCGTGAACGCGACGTTTCGTTTTGCATCGCCCGCCTGCAGCAAGATCCCGCTCGGCACGCTGACGCCCAGCGGTAATACAATGACCAGCTGATGTCCGCTGCCCGTCGGCGCCCTCGCCAGATGAAGTTGCAGAATCGGTTGGCGCGCGCGCCGATCGAGAATCTGTTGCGACATGCCGCAACCGACATCCTGTTTCACCGCCTGACAGCGCACGAGCCAGTCTTGAAAGCCGAATGTCGTGGCCGAAGGCTTTTCCCCGCCCGCCGTCGAACTCCAGTTCCACGCGGCGTACCCGACCCCGCCAAGCACCAGAGCCCCGGCGATCAGGCCCAAGCTACCGCGTCGCGGCATCGTCAGTTGCCCATCGCTTTGCGAGCGTTGCAATCCGCGCTTGCGTCCATCTCCGGCGCACCCAGAATGCACAGCTGACCGGCAAGCTCGTCGTTCTGGCCGTCGCCCATGTCGTCGCTCACGATGTTGGTGCCCACGATGTTCAACTCGTTCGAACGCGAGGCCGTCGTCCCATCCGCTTCCTCGACCGCGCCGTCCTCGCCTTCCAGAGTCTCTTGCTGCGCCTGGGGCGACGTACTGGGAATAGGAATGATTGTAAACGCGGTCGCGTTCGAAGGATCCTGCAGGATCGTAGCAAGATAGTTCCCGCTGAAGACTGTCAAGCCCTCGCCGTTGATCGCATAAATGCCGCCCAGACTGTCGCCCGGCGCGGTCGTTGTGAAGACGAGCGTTCCGATCGTGGCATCTTCCTCAATATCGTCGCTCTTCAGCCCGATCAGCTGCCCGGTGAATTCGGGATTGGCCAACCCTGCGGATATGCTCTTCGGATCGGCGAGATAGTACAATTGCGCCGGATTGATCACCATCGCAAAATCATTCCCCGGCGCTTGCAGGATTTCCGCTTCATAGTTCGGATTGAAGGCTCCGAGCCCGGAACCTTCGATCGTATAGACGCCGACGTCCGAAGACGAGTTGGCGCCTACCGTCCAAACGAGCGTTCCGATCGCAGCGGACGCGAGCGTCTCGCCGTTTTTCAGACCCTGGATGGTGCCGCCCCCCGGTCCGATGTCGTCGCCGTAGATCGACGTCATGGAATTGGCGGCGTAGTAGAGCTGCGCCGGCGTCACTTCGAGAGCGCTCTCGTTTTCCGAGTCCTGCTCGATCGTCGGCAAATAGTTGCCGCTGGTGACGGTCAAGCCTCCGCCGTTAATCTCGTAATCTCCGGCATTCGATGTCGGCGTCGCCGAGGACAGAAACGTCAACGTTCCACTCGTCACCGATGTCAAAACGTCGCCGTTCTTGAAACCCGCAATCGTACCGGCAAACAGCGGGTTCGCATCGCCGTACTCGCGCGAGCTCGAATTCGCAACATAGGTCAATAGCGCCGGGCTTATGTCGAATGCCGTCGCATTGCCTGGATCTTGCAATATCGTCAGTGCGTAGTTCGAATTGATAACGGTCAGTCCCGACCCGTCGATCTCATAAGAGCCCGCATTCGACGATTGCGTGGCCGATGTCGAGAAGACGAGTGTGCCCGAAACGACCGACTCGAGAGTCTCACCGTCGGCGATACCGACAATCCCGCCCGAGAACCCCGGATTGGCGTCACCGTAGTCGCGATCGGCGGCATTGGCCTCGTAGAACAGCTGCGCCTGCGTGATCGTATACGCCGTCGCATTCGACGGAGCCTGCAGCACGGCGGCGGCGTAATTTCCGCTCGTCACGCTCAAGCCCGAGCCCAAAATTGCATACGATCCCACCGACGTGTTCTCCGTCACCGAAGTCGTGAAGAGGAAACTGCCGTTGGTGATATCCTCGAGGGTTTCGCCGTTCTTCACGCCGATCAATGCACCATCGACATTGGAGTCCGAACTTCCGTAAGACTCGCTCCGCGAATCGGCCAAATAGTAGAGCTGCGCCGGCGTCACCGACAGCGCCGTCGCGTTCGACGGATCCTGCCCGATCGCCGCCGCGTAGTTGCCGCTTGTCACTGCCAGACCGCTGCCCGTAATCGCATAGATGCCGACGTCGGAGAACTCGTCCGCCGCGCCGGCGAAGATCAGCGTTCCGCTCGTAACCGCCCCGGCAAGCTCGCCGTTCTTCAAGCCGGTAATCGTTCCGGTCAGCACGCCGTCCGCGTCGCCGTATTCGCGCAATTTGGGATCGGCAAGATAGGTCAACAACGCGGGTGTGATCGCAAGCTGCCCCGGCGCGAACGAGAAACTATAATTGTACTGCGACGCTAGCGTCCCCAGCGAGGCGGTGATGGCGTAAGGGCCGCCTGCGACCGAACTCGACCCATTGGCGAGCGAAGTCACGATCGGCGCCCCTTGCACCGCCGCCGCCAACGTATCGCCGGGCCGAAGGCCCATGATCGCGTAGCTAAAAGCGGGATTCGCCGCACCATATTCGCGCGACGCTGCGTTCGGTGTCACCGTCAGGTTCGCCGCCAGCGAATAGGCGAACTTGTTGCCGGTCGCGCTCACGCCTGTCGGGTTCGCCGGATTATAGACCGTGTTGTAGTACGAGGTGCCGGCAAGGCCGCCATTCGTGTTCGCCCCCGGGTTCTGCGAATAGACCAGCCAGCGCCCGCCCGGCGTCGACAAGGCGCCCGCGCCCGCGTTGTTGATGAAATTGCCGCCTTGCGAGGCAAGGACCAAAGGCGTGCCCGCGCCGCTGGCGCTCAACACGCCCGAGGCGATGATGACGTCGCTGCCCGCGGTCGTGCCCAAATTCTGGGCCCGGATAGTGCCCGCTGTGATGCTGCGCAGCGTCATGTCGCCCGAGGCGAGATTCAATTTTCCGGCGCCCGAGGCGATCGTCAAACTCACGGTGCCGGTGCCCGCGTTGATCGAGGTGCCGGAGTTCATCGTGAGCACGGCCGAACCGCCGTCGCGTTGCGCGCTGACGACGCCGTTCGCCAACAGTTCGTTGGCGACGATCGTCAAGTTGCCGTTGTCGGTCGTGATATTGGAGTTGATGATCACGCTGCGGCCGGCCTGCAGCGTCAATGCGCCGCCGTTGCCGCCGGGATTGTTGACCGTGATGGCCGAGAAGGAGCCGACAGTGATGTCGTTGTTGGCCTGCAGCGTCACAGCCGTCCCGGTGTTCAGCGTCGTCGTCAGAAAATTCGGCGTGATGGTCAAGGACAATGTCGACTGATTGGCGAAGGTCAGCAGATTGGGATTGGCCACCCCGCCCGTGCCCCCGAAAATGGAGATCGTGATGTTTTTCGGGTCGAGCAGAAGTTGACCCGTCTCGCCGTTGGCGGCCGAAGCGTCGGCCATGCCGGCAAAGCCGACTTGGTCCTTGGACGAAATTTCTAGGAACCCGCCGTCGCCCGACAGCGCGCCGCCTTTGGCGCTCAACTCGCCGTAGAAGTCGGTGGCCAGGTTCGACCAAAAGACGATGCGCCCGCCGTCGCCGCTCCCGATCGCATCGGCATTCAGCGTCGTCGTCGGCGTGACGATAATTCTGTCCGTACCGATGACGCGAGCGGTACCCTCACCGGTGTAGCCCACCGCGATGCGGCCGCCGCCCGTCGCGCCCGAGGCGTCGATCCGCGCGCCGTCCAACATGACGAGCTCGCCCGTGATGCCGACACTTCCGCCGGTCCCCGTTGCTGACGACGCGTCGAGCGCGCCGCTGACATTGACGACGCCGTTCGCCCCGCCGTCGATCGAGATCGCCCCGCCATAGCCGGGCAAACCGTTGCCCGTGCCGGTCAGTAACGTCGTGCCGCCCGCCTGTTTGATGCCCGAGGCGATGATCTCCCCGTCGACGTTGATCACGGTGTCGATGATCCCGCGGGCGGCTCGCGCCGAAAGTTGAACCGATCCCGCATCGATCTTGCCCGAAACGTCGATCAGGCTGGTCAGTGGTTTGCCGTCGGCATCGACCAGCTGTCGCGCGATCTCGGCCGAGACCGGGAAGCTGATCAGATTGTCGCCATAGAGGTCGAGCGTGAACGTATCGCCCGAGCCGAGCGCCACCCGCCCGAGCTTGGCCGTGATCACGCCCGAGTTTCGCACCGACGGCGCCACGAAGGCGATGACGCCGCCCTCGTCGGCCGTGATCAATCCCTTATTCGAGATTTGCGCGTTCGGATTTCCCGGCGTCGAAAAATTCAGCCGCCCAGCCATGAAATCGTCGTTGCCGATGTCGGACGTTGTCGCAACCAGCCCCGCCGCGTTGATCACCGCTCCGCTATCGAACATCAAGCCGTTGCGGTTAATCAGGATCAGCTTGCCGTTCGCGCTCAACAAACCGGCGATCACCGACGGATCGTTGTCGAAGATGCGGTTGAGCGCGACCGAGTTCGAGTTCGGCTGCACGAACACCGTGGATTCGTTGGCGCCGATGTTGAAGCTCTTCCAGTCGATGATCGCCTTGTCGCTCGACTGCGTAACCGTCGTTTGCGTGGTGCTGGGGGTCGCGATCGTGGCTTGACCGGAAACGACTTCTCCGCCTTGGGGATTGGCGAGCGCAAGGGAAGCGATGGCGATCGCGCTGGTGCCTGCGAAAAGTCCGAGCTTGAGCGTGGCGCTCCACCGCCGCCCTGCCGCGGACGCACGTCCGCAGTCGATTGCGTAGCCAGTCATTTCATCCCCCTCTCCATTCGCATCGCCGATCCCCACCAAGCGCTGCTGAATGTCAGTCATGCACGGCACGTCTTCGTCTGCTCAATAGTCGAGCGCCAATCCGAAATAGAACCTCGGGTCCTTCGATTTTCCGTCCAGCGCGACGCCTTCTCCCAGCGGTTGCGCCACTTCGACGAGGCCCGACAAATAGTCGAGCGCCCGCATCCTCATGCCCACGCCCAGCGAGGCCGCCCCTTGGCTGCGCTCTTCGCCCGGAATCAAATCGCCGCTTTTGAACACGAGCCCAAAATCGGCAAGCCCGTAAACTTGCGCCGTGTCGAACAAACGTTCTACGCCCAATGTACCGAGCGGCACGTCGTAGCGCACCTCGGCCAAGGCCTTAAGACAATGGTCGCCCGCCAATTCGAACGAATCGAAGCCGCGCCCGACATTGCTGCCGCCGTAGCCGCATTGTTCCGAAACCAGCAGCGCGCCGTCGGCGATCTGCGCATCGATCTGCGTGTAGAGATGCAGCCATGGCCGGAACGACTGCAGGCGCGACGCCGATCCCTCCAGTCGGATGAATTCGCCCGACGCGCCGGCGCGGCTGGAGTTCGGATCGTTCGATTGCGTCGCGTCGAAAATGCCAAGACCGACATGCAATGTCGCCGCTGCTTGCAACAATCCGCCCCAACGGTCGTGAGTGTCGTAGTCGACGCCGGCCACGATCACCGTCATCGTGTCGTGCGAATTGATCACCGCCGGATCGCCGACCTCGCTGGTCAAATCCTTGTAGTCGACGCCGAGCGAGGCATAGAGGTTCTGCGCCCGCGAGCGGATGATCGGATAGGTGAACCCGGCATTCCCCGTCCAGCCGTCGGTCTGGAAATTGATCGCTGAAAAAGCATCCGTTCCGACTTTCGAATGCGATCGCGCAATGTCGAACCCAAAGCCCAAGCCGTCGCTTGTCAGGGGCACGTCGAACCGCCACGCCAAATAAGCAAGCTCCTCTCCGTCCGGCGCGCGCACGCCGAAGAAACTGATGCGCTCCTCCGCGCCGATCGCACCGTTCAAAGCGCCCTTCACCTGCACGCGGATGGGACCGATCGCCTCCGAGCCGCGATTGTTGACTTCGATTCCGGCGTCGACAAGTTTGCGCTCGATCATCATCACGAGCTTCGTCGCGCCCGGATCGCCCTCCATGCGTTCGAACACGCTTTTGACCTCGACCCCCGCCAGATCGTTGGCCAGCAACAGATAGCGTTCGAGTTCGGCCGTCTTCAGCGGTCGCGACGCTTGCAACCGCGCCGCGAATCCGCCCCACAATTTGGAGTGGAAAGATCGTTCGTCCTGGAACTCGACCTCGCCGATATAGCCCTCCACGACGCGGATACGCACCGTCCCGTTCTTGACTTCCTGCGCCGGCACAAAAGCCAGCGACAGCGCATAGCCGGCGTTCGCGTACATGCGCGTGATCTCGTTCGCGCCCGCATAAACCTGCGCCAGCGAAACGTTTTGTCCCATCATCGAGGCGAACGGCCGCGCCAACGCCTCGTCGGACAGAACCGAGTTGCCCTCGATGTCGACGCTTTTCAGAATGAACTTGACGCTTTCGGCGTCCGACGGCGCGGCTTGCGAGTCCAGCGCCGGAACTTTCACCGTTCCCGTCGGCCGCGGCGCTTTCGGTGCCTTCTCGAACTC
>JANOFM010000114.1:0-9914 GCA_031413635.1 Alphaproteobacteria bacterium
GGAAACGCTCGGCCTTCGGCGACGTCAACCAACACGGCCCCGAAGGCGTGCGCTTCTACACCAAAATCAAAACGGTCACCGCCCGCTGGCCCACCAAAGGCGGCGTGCGCGAAGGCTCAAGCTTCGTCATCCCGACGATGAAGTAAAATGCGCATCGCTGCAGCCATTCTCATCGCGCTCGCGCTGACCCCGATGGTCGGCGCGGAGCCCTCGTTCGACTGCCGGAAAGCGCAAACGGCTGCGGAAAAGCGTGTCTGCAGCGACGTGGGACTTCAGTGGTCCGATCGTCAGCTCGCGCGCCTTTATGCGCTGGCGCTGAAAGAAACCTCTGAGGCTAACCGCGCCGCGCTCGTCGAAAGCCAGCGCCGCTTCTTGGCGGAACGCGATGCCTGCGGGACCGTCCCGCTTCGCTGTGTTGAGGAACTCTACCATCGCCGGCTACAGGAGCTGGCGACACGCGTAAACGTCCACGACGCCTACGCGATGTTCATGCGGGCCAACACCGGCGCCCTTCGTATCGCGCGCTTCGGCTTCACCGGCGCCGTCGATCTTTTGGCGACCGGCGAGAACGGCCACGAGTGCAGCTTTGAAGAATACGACCTGGCTCAAACGGGCAAGGGCCTCCTGCGTTTCCATGCCAAGGCGGGCGACGAGGTCTGCCGGATGAACATCATCCCCGACGGAGATGACATGCGCGTCGAAATCGAAGAGGGCTGCCGCTACTACTGCGGTCACCGTGCCCACATGGACGGTGCCTACACGCGCGTGAAGTAGAACCTACGCCGCAGCCCGCCGGATCACGCGCCCCGCCACGTACCCGCCAAACGCGCCGATCGGCACAAAGCAGGCGATGAGAAAAACGGCAACCCAGTCAATCCTTTGGAACTCGCCCGTCGTCCAATCGACGGTCGGCATTCTTGCTTCGAACACGATCAGAATAAGCAGCGGCGCCGTCAGCGCCGAAATCGCGCCCACACCTGCATAGCGCCACGGCGACACCACACCGGCTAGATAAAGCCGCCATCCCAAAAGCGCGGCGGCCGGTCCGATCGGAAACACGGCGACGACGCACGCGAAGGCGGTCATCCACCAAAACGTCATCACCAGGGTATCCAGTGCTGCAACCATCGGCGCCGACGTGATGGATGTGTAAGCCACCACCGTCATGATGAGGCTCGAAAACAGCACGGCCGCGATGACACCCCAAACGAGGCCGCTGAACACGGCGCCGGCGAACACCTTGCGCGGCGGCATCGATTCTGGATGTGGGCTCATGATCGACCCCGATGGCTAGTTACTGACATGGGCGCACAGTCCGCGCACGAGCAGACGACAGAGCGTCGCAAGCAGGTCCCCAAGCGCCAGTTGACCACCAACCGAAAAACCGCGTATCGCCTGCGCCTGCCGGCCGTCGTGGCGGGTTTGTTTGGATATTTTCATGCACCCCGCCGACCGCTACCGCGCCCTCGTCGCCGAAGGAAAACTGACCGGCGATCCCGAGCAAGAGGCGGTCGCCGCCGCGCTCGATCGTTTGGCGCAGGCGCTGACCGGCTACGACCCCAACAAAAAAACCTTCCTCGGTTTCGCCAAGGCGCAAACTCCGCCGCGCGGCCTCTACATCCACGGTCCCGTCGGACGCGGCAAGTCGATGTTGATGGACATGTTCTTCGACACTGTCGCCTTCGCACCCAAGCGGCGAACCCACTTCCACGATTTTATGGCCCGCGTGCATCGCGACGTGAAGGCTATTCGCGAAGCCGAACTCGGCGATCCCATCCCGCGCGTGGCCGAATCCATCCGCGCCGAGACCGTGCTGCTCTGCTTCGACGAATTCCAGGTTTCCGACATCACCGATGCCATGATCCTGGGCCGCTTGTTCGGTGCCCTGTTCGAACTAGGCGTCGTCGTGGTTGCAACCTCGAACCGCCACCCGCGCGAACTTTACGAGAACGGCATCAACCGCCAACTCTTCCTTCCGGCCATCGACATGATCGAAAGCCGCATGGATGTGCTCAAGCTCGACGGCCCGATCGACTATCGCCTCGCGCGTCTCGAACGCAGCCGCGTTTATTTCACGCCTCTGAACAAAGATGCCGATGTCGCACTCGACGAGGTCTGGCACGATCTGACCGGCATGGCCCACGGCACGCCCGGCGAGATCGAAGTGCTCGGACGCAGACTTGTCGTGCCCGAGCAGGCCAAGGGCGTGGCGCGCTTCTCGTTCAATGACCTCTGCGCCACGGCGCTTGGGTCTCAAGACTATCTGGCACTCGCCGACAATTTCCACGCGCTGGTTTTGAACGGTGTGCCGCAACTGACGCCCGATCGGCGCGACGAGGCCAAGCGCTTCGTCACCTTGATCGACACGCTCTACGAACGTTCGGTGAAACTTGTCTGTTCGGCGGCCGTGGCGCCCGCCGAGATCTATCGCGCCGGCGACGGCACCTTCGAATTCGAACGCGCATCCTCGCGCCTCAACGAAATGCGGACGCCCGATTATCTCGCGCGTCCGCACAAACCAAAAACACCAATCTGAGTTAGGCTTATTCCTGGGGCAGCTGCACCAAAGACGCCGGACCGGTTGTCGCCGGTGGCACAGTGTCGGGGTCGCCCAACGGCACCGTCGCCGGAATAGCTTGATGCTCGGCCGGAATATCGCCGGGAACCTGCGTCGACATCGCGGCCGCTGGCGCCTCGTCGAACGCGAGGTCCGAAATCGTCGACGGCTGATACACGTCGGGCTGCGGCTGTGCCGCCGCCGTGCGCACGGGCGCCGGACGTGCGGGCTTGGGCTTCGCGATCTCGACAATGAGTTCCGCCGCGGCGGGCTTTGTCCGCGGACGCGCCGCCATCATTTGCGGTTCGATCGAGGCAACCTTCAACGGCGCGCTCTCGGCCGAACTCAGCGACAAGATCGCTTGCGGCGACGGCGTCGAAGGCTGAAGCGCGATTTCACTCGCGGCCTCTTCCACCACGCTGGTGGCCTCGGCGCTTCTTGCGGCGTTGGTCGCGAACATCGGCCCGATGCGCAACACGACCACCGGTTCGCCGTTGATCAATATCGAAGCGACCGGCGTGCTGCTCGCCGATGTGGCGATAAAGGGGCCGCCTTCGCCGATGGCCTGCACTTGCATGGCTTGGATCGGCAACGTGAACGACTTCTCGTCGATCGCGGGCTGGCTGGTGTCTATCGGAACGTCGATCGTCGGCGCTTGAACTGGCTTCGGCGCGGCAACCGTCTTGGCGGCGTTCATCACCGGGCGCGGCGTGCTCGCTGTTTGGCTCGCGGTATCGCCGTCGGCGATATCTGCCTCGGTCGTCGTCCCGGCGGGCATGAACGCCAGCGACTGCGGCGACAGACTGCCGCCAGCAAGCGAGGCGACATCGATCGTTTGCGCCCCGTTGGCGCGCGCCAGCTGACGCTCGTTTTCTTCCACTGTTTTCTGCGCTTTGATTTCGGCCCAGATCACGTCGGGGTTATTTTCGTTCTCGCCTGCGCCGACGCTGGCCGACATGTATTTGGGCGCCGCATAGATCACTGTCCCGTCCTCATCGATGCGCTCGATGAAAATTCCGTGGAAATCGTCGCGCGTGGCGGCCGAACCGGGTTCCTCGCAGACGTCGCGGTCTTCGCGCATCAAGCCTTCGGAGAAGCGGCAGTCTTTGCCCGATACGAGCGAAACGGCGTGCTCGCCCAAGTCGGCGCCCGTAAACAGGGTCGATGCAAAGCCGGCGAATGAAGATATTGAACTCAGTGATATGCCGCCGACGGTTGCGGCGCATCCACTCAAAATCGTCGTCGAGGCGAGAATTCCAGCTAAAGCGACTGGACGCATGACGGACTCCACTAATTGCGGCGACTAAAACCGGGCCTCGTTCCCCCGAACCGTGGGGCCGGTCACGCCAATTGGAACGATTAACGAACTGCAGCTTTGATGACGCAAGGTACACGAATAAATAACCTGAAGCAATATTTGTGTTGACAGTGGTGCATCATGCACACGCACACGCAGGGCTTGTGCGCTTGCGATTGAGTCGGATGATGCGCTACCCGTCGCAAGGTTAACTGAACGTAAACTTAATCGACGTGAATCGGGACACCTGTCTCGTATTCGTACAACCTCCACTTGGAAAGATTCGATATGGCTCGCAAAAAGATCGCTCTCATCGGCGGTGGACAAATCGGCGGCACGCTCGCCCATCTCATCGGCTTGAAGGAACTGGGCGACGTCGTTCTGTTCGACATCGTCGAAGGCCTGCCGCAAGGCAAATCGCTCGACATCTCCCAATCGGCCCCGGTCGACGGCTTCGACGCCAATTTTAAGGGGACACAGTCCTACGCCGACATCGCGGGCTCCGACGTGGTCATCGTCACCGCCGGCGTCGCCCGCAAGCCGGGCATGAGCCGCGACGATCTTCTCGGCATCAACTTGAAGGTGATGGCCGCGGTCGGCGAAGGGATCAAGCAACACGCCAAGAACGCTTTCGTCATCTGCATTACCAATCCGCTCGACGCCATGGTCTGGGCGCTGCGCGAATTTTCCGGCCTGCCGCACCACAAGGTAGTCGGCATGGCCGGCGTATTGGATAGCGCCCGCTTCCGCCACTTCCTCGCCGATGAGTTCAAGGTCTCGGTCGAAGACGTCACCGCCTTCGTGCTCGGCGGTCACGGCGACACGATGGTGCCGTTGACGCGCTTCTCGACGGTCGCCGGCATTCCGCTCACCGAACTCGTCAAGATGGGTTGGATCAAGCAGGAACGTCTCGACCAAATCGTCCAGCGCACCCGCGACGGCGGCGCCGAAATCGTGGGCCTCTTGAAGACGGGCTCGGCCTTCTACGCCCCCGCCACCTCGGCGATCGCGATGGCCGAAAGCTACCTCAAGGACAAAAAGCGCATCCTACCCTGCGCGGCCTATGTCAAAGGCGAATTCGGCATGAAGGACATCTATGTCGGCGTCCCTTGCGTCATCGGCGAAGGTGGCGTGGAGAAAATCATCTCGCTGACGCTTATGCCCGACGAACAGGCCATGCTGAACAAGTCGGTCGACAGCGTCCGCGGCCTGATCGACGCCTGCAAGAAACTCGAACCGAAACTCGGTTGAACGAGAGTGAGCGTGGGAAGACAATGACAAGCATTCCCACGCTCACGACCGCGCGCTTCGTCTTGCGCGCCTTCCGCGAAGACGATGTCCCTGCGCTAACCGCCTTGCATAGCAACCCCGAAGTTATGCGCTACCTCAGACCGGGCGGAGCGCCCGAACCGAATCCGCGCCAGGCTTGGGACTATCTGGTCGTTCAGATGGGACACTGGCTGCTGAAGGGATACGGCAAGTGGGCGATGGCCGACCGCGCGACGGACGAATTGATCGGTCGCGTCGGCTATTTCGATGCGCCCTACGAATGGCCCGGCCTCGAACTCGGCTGGACCGTTTCGCGCAGGCTCTGGGGCCAAGGCTATGCCGGCGAGGCCGCGCGCTTGGCGTTGAATTGGGGCTTCAAAACGTTGGGCACCGATGAAATCGTCAGTGCCATCCATCCCAAGAACGAGCGCTCCATCCGCGTCGCCGAGCGTCTCGGCGAAAAGCCAGTCCGCGACTACATCATGGCCGGCGACACCTACCGCATTTACGCCATCACCCGCGAGGAATGGCGCCGCCGGGCCGCATCTCGCACTTGATTTGCGTCGCGAGGCGCGTTCCCATGCACCCCTGAGTAGAAATCTTGAGCATGTAACGCCGACGATGACGACCCGCAGCCAATGGCACGAGATCGACCTGCCCGCTTCACCCGTGGCGGTGTTCAATCTTTTGATTTCGCCAAAAGCCATTCGCGGCCGCTGGGGCTCGGTCAGCGCAGTCGCCACCGAACTCGACGGGCTTTGGGTGATTGCATGGGGCGAACGCGAGAACGACCCCAACTATGTCGTCGGCGCCAGGATCAGAGCCTTCGAATCGCCGCGCCGCGTGGCGCTCGCCTACGAATACTGCCGCGCCAAGTCGGGCCAACTGCCTTATGGCGCCGGCATGACGGTCGAATTTACAATTCAAAAAACACAGGTGGGCGCGCTTTTGCGCGTCACGCACGCCGGCATCCCCGAAGGCGCCGGCACCGACGCTTATTACAACAGCGCCGGCGAAGGTTGGCGCGCCATGCTCCAAGGCATAGCCAACATCCTCGCGCCGAAGCCGCGCTAACGCCCCTCGAACGTCGGCTCGCGCTTCTCGAAGAAAGCCTTCACGCCCTCGCGCACATCTTGGCTCGGGTTCGCCACCATCACCGACAACGCCGCCTCGCCGAGCGACTGGTCGAGCGTCTGGGTGAGCCCGCGCACCATCATCGCTTTGGCGAGCCTGACCGCCAGCGGCGCGCGTGCGGCGAGTCTTCGCGCGAACGCAATTGTGTACGCCTCGAGCGCCGCTGCCGAAACAATCTCTGTCACCAGCCCAAACTCAAGCGCCGTCTTCGCGTCGTAAACCTCGGCGAGCATCGTCATCTTCAACGCGCGGTCGAGCCCCATCGCGCGCGGAAACAGCCACGCCCCGCCTTCGTCGGGCAACAAGCCGAACTTGCCCGACGTGTCGCCCAACTTCGCGGTGTCGGCGGCGATACGAAAATCGCATGACAGCGCCAACGCCAACCCGCCCGCCACCGCCGGCCCGTTGATCATCGCGATCACGGGTTTGTCCAAACGATGCAGGAATTGAATAACCCGGTGCATCCCGTCGCGCATCTCGCGCGCGTGGCTCAGTTGCGCCTTCATCAGGCCCGCATTCGCCTCGTCCGCACCTGACACGTCGCCGCCGGCGCAAAACCCGCGCCCCTCGCCCGTCAGGATCAACACCAGCAACCCGTCGTCGCGCAGATAGAGCTCAAGCGCCCTGACCACCTCCTCGCACAATCGCGTCGTATAGGCGTTCAGCTGCTTGGGTCTCGCCAAGGTAATGCGCGCGATCTGAGGCTCCAGCCGGTCAAATCTGATGTCGTGGAATTCGCCGCCCATTGCGCACCTCCTTGGTTGTGGGCTTAAGCTTAGCCCAAAGACATTGGGAGCGCGCCATGACTGCTTACGAAGACATTCTCTACGCCGCGAAGGATCGGGTCGCCGTTATCACGCTGAACCGCCCCGACAAACTCAACGCTTGGACCGCGGCCATGCAGTCGAGCGTCAAGCGCGCCATCGTCGACGCCTCGAAGGACGAGAACGTCCGCGCGATCGTGATAACCGGCGCTGGCCGCGGCTTCTGCGCTGGTGCCGACATGGGCAATCTTCAAAAGATCGAACCCGGCAAGTGGGACGAACGCGCACTCGCCCGCGCCGACAACGACGTCAAACTCGAACCGTCGACCCTCGGTCCGGACGTCAGCGATATTTACGGCGGCCGCTTCGGTTACCTCATGTCGGTGAGAAAGCCCATCATCGCCGCCATCAACGGCCCCTGCGCCGGTATCGGCCTTGTCTTCACGCTCTATTGCGATCTGCGTTTCGCATCCTCCGATGCGAAGTTCACGACCGCCTTCGCTCAACGCGGCCTCATCGCCGAGCACGGCATCTCGTGGCTCTTGCCGCGCCTCACCGGCACGGCGCACGCGCTCGACCTCTTGTTCTCCGCGCGCAAATTCACCGGCGACGAGGCCCAACGCCTCGGCCTCATCAACCGCGCCTTCGCAAACGAGCACTTCATGGCGAACGTAATGGAATACGCCCGCCAGCTCGCCGACACGGTCTCCCCCCGCGCCATGGCCGTGATGAAGGCGCAGGTCTGGAAGGCGCTCACCCAAGACCTGAACGACGCCATCGCCGTTGGTGACGCCGAAATGCAAAAAAGCTTCGCCACCGAGGACTTCAAAGAAGGTGTTGCGCATTTTGTTGAGAAGCGCGCCGCGCGGTTCACCGGGCGCTAAAGCAAGACTCCGCCGCATTCCTGTCCACATTTCGCCACATTAAACCGGCGCCATACTCCTGGGCTTGAATCATCAGGGGATCGCCGCGCCATGACTTGGTTGTTGTTTCTGGTTTTCTTGGGTTACGCCGCGTACGAAAAAATAACGGCTGTGCCCGCCGGCTCGGTCGACAAGTCGTTTCTGATGGGCGCGGCCTTGGTGCTCGCCATTACGGCGGTGGCGCCGTTCTTCGTGTCGTATCTCCTGACCCGCGCGACCCAGCTGTCGGGGCGTGTCCCCGCCATCATGATTGGCTTTATTTCGGCCGTGACTTTGTCGGTCGTGGGCTACGGCATCGTCTGGAGCTATTACGGCGGCGTCGTTGACTTGCGCGTGCCGATGCAAGATGCCCTGAAACTAGGCCTTGTACCCGGCCTTATCATGGGCGTGATCCTGGCCGCCGACAGTCTTTTCCGCCGCAGGGTCTGAACGCCACAAAAGCGGCGGGCTAGTGTCCGCCGTCACCTCTTGTCGCATGCCGCCCGCCGTCAAGCCGCCGTTCATCTGGTGTACAGTTGAGCCGGCCTCGAATGAGGCCGTTTGATGATTGGGAGAGAAAAATGTCGGAGCACACTGAACGCGCGCCTTCGCGCTTGCGCCAATTTTTGTTGATGCTGCCGTTCTTTCTGATCGGCATCGCACTTCCGGTTTATTTTTACGGCTTCTCGGGCGACGGTCCGCTTCAAGCGACGTCGGTCGAGGAGACGTTTTCACCCGCCGCGCCCGCGGCCGAACCCGGCGAGAAAGCTCTCCCCAGCCAACGCTCCTTCGACGGTCGGCCCAGCCGCTTCGGCGTCGTCGCATTTGTGCGAAACACGTTCGAAGGCATCGTCAACACTTACGTGACGCCGGACGTATCGCCGCTGATGATCAAACTGGGAACGCTGGCGCTGCTATTTGTGGGCGGCTTCGTTCTGCTGCGCGTCGTCATTGGCGTCATTTCCGGCACGTTGGGCAGCCTGATCGGTTTCCTGATTCATAAGGCGGCGGGCCCGATGTTCATGGGCTTCCTTGCCGTGGGTTCGACCTGGGGCATCCATCAAACCGTGGCCGACCAATTCGGTCTGACCTGGGCCGCGACCACCGTTTCGATCACCGCGGCCATTGCCACCCTGTTCGCCTTGGCAGGTGTTCGTATTCGGGGCTAGTCCCGCGGGCCCATTCCCGTTGCGCACCCTAGGGCACGCCGCTATACCAGCGGGCCCAAATCAGGCGGCCGCGTCTATAAAATCCGCGTCCATTTCCTTGCCGCGGCGTCCGCTTATGCGGCTCGCTGAACGCCACGCAAACGAACCCAGGGTCCGCATGAACATTCACGAATATCAAGCCAAGGCCGTGCTCAAGGAATTCGGCGTGCCCGTTCCGCGTGGTTTTCCGGCCTTCTCCGTCGACGAGGCTGTCAAAGCCGCAAACGATTTGGGCGGCTCGGTCTGGGTCGTTAAATCGCAGATTCATGCCGGCGGCCGGGGTAAGGGCGGCGGCGTCAAAGTCGCCAAGTCGATGGACGTCGTTAAATCCGAAGCGGCTCGTATGCTCGGCATGACGCTGATCACGCATCAAACCGGTGCGGCCGGTCGCGTCGTGCGCCGCCTCTACATCGAAGAAGGCGCCGCGATCGCGCGCGAGCTCTACTTCTCGATGCTGGTCGATCGCGACACCTCGCGCATCGCTTTCATCGCCTCGACCGAAGGCGGCATGGACATCGAAGAAGTCGCCCACAAGACGCCCGAAAAAATCCTCACCATCTATGTCGACCCCGCGACCGGCATCCAACCCTTCCACGGCCGCCGCATCGCCAAGGCGCTGAAGGTCGCGGGCGACACCGCCAAGCAATTGGGTGCCTTGATCGACAAACTCTACAAAGCGTTCGTCGCCAAGGACATGAGCATGCTCGAGATCAACCCGCTCGTGATCACCGACAAGGGCGATGTCCTCTGCCTCGACGCCAAAATCAACTTCGACGACAACGC
>JANOFM010000115.1:0-1587 GCA_031413635.1 Alphaproteobacteria bacterium
CGCGGCGACGATGTAGTTTGCCATGATCGGGATGACGGCGCCGTTCATCGTCATCGACACCGACATTTTGTCGAGCGGGATGCCGTCGAAGAGGATTTTCATGTCCTCGACGCTGTCGATTGCCACGCCCGCTTTGCCGACGTCGCCCACCACGCGCGGGTGGTCGCTGTCGTAGCCGCGATGGGTCGCGAGATCGAAGGCGATTGAGAGGCCCATTTGGCCGGCCGCCAAATTCTTGCGGTAGAAGGCGTTCGAGTCCTCGGCAGTCGAAAAGCCCGCATATTGGCGGATGGTCCAGGGGCGGCCTGCGTACATCGTCGCGCGCACGCCGCGGGTGTAGGGGGCAAGGCCCGGCAACGCGTTTTGGACCGCAAGCTTTTCGAGGTCGGCAGCGGTATAGAGCGGTTTGACGGGGATCCCTTCGGGCGTCGCCCAGGTCAATGAATCCGCGGATCTTCCCTTCAGGTCGGCGGCCGCCGCCTTTTGCCAGTCGGTCAGGGACACCTTAGGGAATTCGCTCATGGGTTGGTCCGGGGCGTTCGCATTTGCGGGATTGGCGCGGAGTATTCGGTCAAAGGCCGAGCGGGTCAAACCGACGGCAAATTTCTGTCGAAGTCGCTAGGGTTCCTTGCGGTCGGGTAGCTGTCGCAGCCCTAGGCCTAGGGGGTGAACGAAATAGAACTTAGGCCTCGTCGATCCTTTGACCCATGTTTGTTCTAACTCTGTTTCGGTCGACTCCCCAGGTTTTCCACAGGCACCGATTTTCCGTCAACTGATCGTCCGGATGCGGATGATTTCCCTCCGCGCACGGAGTTTTTGCGTATGCGAATCCTTCGCCGCAGCACATCGCTCCGTACACGGACGAGTTGTGCGACAGACTTGTAACAGATGGGCGATGGAATTGAGACCGACAGTTAGCGTATGCACCTAAGCACATGATACCGCTACTTATTGTGCGTGAACAAAGACCGAAGTCATTCGAGTCAATGATTCGGACATGGTCTGTTCCGTATGTGGTCCAAATCTGGCACAAGATGTCCACAGCCCCCTGGGGGCGGCACGCCGGCGTGCTTGCAAACGGGTCTGCCCGCAGGCAAGAGGTTTGGCCGCTCTCTCGGAAACCATATCAATGACCACTCCCTACGGCCGGGTCACCGCCGTTCTCGGCCCGACGAATACGGGCAAAACGCACTACGCCATCGAACGGATGCTGGCGCATCAGAGCGGGATGATCGGCCTGCCGCTGCGCCTGCTCGCCCGCGAGGTCTACGAGAAGGTCGTCGCCGCGAAGGGTGCGCATGCCGTCGCGCTTGTCACGGGCGAGGAAAAGATCGTTCCCAAGGCGCCGACGCATTGGGTCGCGACCGTCGAATCCATGCCGGTCGATATCGGCGCGGAGTTCTTGGCGATCGACGAAATTCAGCTCGCGGCCGACGCGGAGCGCGGGCACGTGTTCACCGACCGCCTGCTGCATGCGCGCGGACGGTCGGAGACGATCTTCCTCGGCTCCGACACGGTGCGGCCGTTGATCCAGAAGCTGGTGCCGGGCGTGCAGTTCATCGGCCGGCCGCGGTTTTCGGATATCGC
>JANOFM010000116.1:0-32762 GCA_031413635.1 Alphaproteobacteria bacterium
GCCCCCGCGAGGAAGCACAGCGCCTGCATCTCGTCGCTCATCCCGGTGCGGCCGGCGGAAAGCCTCACGTGCGAGCGCGGCATCAGGACGCGCGCGAGTGCGACGATGCGCACTAACTCGATCGGATCGAGCGCTGCCGTGCCGGCGAGCGGCGTGCCCTCGACTTGCACCAGGTTGTTGATCGGCACGCTCTCCGGATGCGGATCGAGGGTTGCCAGCGTGTGCAGCAGCGCGACGCGGTCAGCGGCGGCTTCACCCATGCCGAGGATGCCGCCGCAGCAGACATGGATGCCGGCGTCGCGCACCGCGGCCAGCGTGTCGAGACGATCCTGGTAAGTGCGGGTCGTGATGATCTCGCCGTAGAACTCTGCCGAGGTGTCGAGGTTGTGGTTGTAGTAGTCGAGTCCTGCGGCGGCGAGGCGCTCGGCCTGGGACGGCGTCAGCATGCCGAGTGTGGCGCAGGTCTCGAGGCCGAGCTCGCGCACGCCGCGCACCATCTGCTCCACCGCCTCGAGGTCGCGATCCTTCGGGCTGCGCCACGCCGCACCCATGCAGAAACGCGTGGCCCCGTGGGCCTTGGCGGCGCGCGCGGCGGCGGTGACTTCGGCGAGCGGCAGCATCTCCTGGCTCTCGACGCCGGTGTCGTACCGGGCAGCCTGCGGGCAATAGCCGCAATCCTCCGGGCAGCCGCCGGTCTTGATCGACAGCAACGTCGACATCTGGACTTCGTTGGCGTCAAAATGGGCGCGATGGACCGATTGGGCGCGGAAGATCAGATCGGCGAATGGCAGATCGAAGAGCGCGCGGGCTGCCGACTGGGACCAGGGCCCGATGCCATGGGTCATGGAAACGGCGGAGCTTGTCGGCGCGGTCAGGGTGTCGATCGTCATCTCGGCTCGCGAAGGGTCGTTGGGAAATCGGACGGCAGCATAGGTGTGGCGGCGGGCGCGTCAAGGAAGCCGATTTTGGGGCGTGTCTGCCGGGTTTCGCTTGGAGCGCTTGATCAATACAATCGTGAGATGGCCTCCCTCGACGATTTCGCACATCACAGACTCGCGGCGCTGGAATCCCGGTCGCTGCGGCGCAGGTTGCGCGACGGCGGTGGGGTTTGCGTCAATTTCTGTTCGAACGATTATCTCGGCCTTGCGCAGGATCCGCGATTGAAGGCGGCGGCGGTGGCCGCGGTTGAACGATTCGGCGCCGGGGCCGGCGCTTCGCGGCTGGTGACGGGCAATCACGTTCTCTACGGCGAATTGGAACGCAAGATCGCCGCCTTGAAAGGCACCGAGGCGGCGCTCGTGTTCGGCTCGGGCTATCTCGCAAATCTCGGCGCGATTCCAGCGGTCGTGGGGGCGGGCGATCTTATCGTCGCCGATGAATTGTCGCATGCTTGCATGGTGTCGGGGGCAAAATTGTCGGGCGCCAAGGTCGCGATGTTCCGGCACAACGATGTTGGTCATCTCGCAGCATTGTTGCGGGCGCATCGCGGCGAAGCACGGCACTGCCTCGTGTTGACCGAAGGCGTGTTCAGCATGGATGGGGATATGGCGCCGCTGCCCGACATCACGGCTTCTGCACGGGACTACCAAGCTTGGGTGATGACGGATGATGCACACGGGTTGGGTGTCGTGGGCGAGGGGCGAGGCTCGGCCGCGCAATGGGGCGTGGTTCCGGATATCCAAATGGGCACTTTGTCGAAGTCGGTGGGTGCCTATGGCGGCTATGTCGCTGCGAGCCGCGCGGTCGTCGATCTTTTGATCAATCGCGCGCGGTCCTTGATTTACGCGACGGCGTTGCCGCCTGCCGTTATCGGCGCCGCAATTGCCGGCGTCGATATCATTGCGGAAGACAAAGCCTTGTGTGCGAAACCCTTGGCGCATGCGCGTGTGTTTGCGGCGGCGGTGGGACTTCGCGCGCCGGCGTCATCAATCGTGCCCGTCATTCTTGGGTCGTCGCGCGTGGCGCTAGGCTCATCCGGTCTGCTGGAGACGTTGGGCTTTCTCGTGACCGCAATTCGTCCGCCGACGGTGCCGGACGGGACGGCGCGGCTTCGAATTACGTTCGCTGCCAATCATTTGCACGACGACGTCATGCGCCTTGCCAACGTGGTGCGAACCGAGATTTTGCCGCTAGCGGCCTTACGCAAGACATGACGGCCTTTTTCATCACCTCGACAGGTACGGGTCTGGGCAAAACCTACCTCACATGCGGCTTAATCGATGCGCTCAGACGTCGCGATGTCGTTGTCGATGCGGTTAAACCCGTGATCAGCGGGTTCGCGTGGGAGACTGCGGACGATAGCGACACGGGTCTGATCCTGAGCGCGTTAGGCTTGCCGGTCGACGAGCCCAGGATCAGAGAGATATCGCCTTGGCGGTTTCGCGCCGCGCTATCGCCCGACATGGCCGCGCAACGCGAGGGTTTGAGCGTCGATCGCCGCGAGCTTGTCGATTTTTGCCGGACGGCGATGGAGATGGACGACGGGTTGTGCCTTATCGAAGGTGCCGGTGGCTTGATGGCGCCGATCGGCGCGGACCACACGAATCTCGACCTGATCGCCGCGCTGGATGTGCGGATTGTGCTGGTGGCGGGGACCTATCTGGGGACGATCAGTCACACGTTGACCGCTTGCGAAGCCTTGAGCGCGCGCGGGCGCGAGCCCTGGGCAATCGTGTTGTCGGAATCGGACGATAGTCCCGTTGCACCTGGAGAAACGGCGCATTCGATCGGGCGTTTCGTCGATGCGCCGATCTATATTCTGCCGCGCGGATCGCCGGTTCCCGACGACCTTGTTGACGTGATGTTGGGTTAAGGCTTGATCATGATCGGCGTGCCGATGCGCACGCTTGCGAAGATTTCCTCGATCTCAGCGTTGCTGACGGCGATGCAGCCGGCGGTCCAGTCGGGATAGACTCCCGTGGCATAGAGGGCCGAAAGGTAGTCCGGTGTGCCGTGGATCATGATTGCGCCACCCGGCGGCACGCGCTTGCGGCGTGCGGCCGCGCGGTCCTGTTTGTCGGGGTAGGAAATATGCAGCGACAAATAGAAGCTCGATTTCGGATTCTTGGCGTCAATGATGTAGCGGCCTTCCGGCGTGCGTGAATCGCCCTCCTGTTCCTTGTCGCCCAACGGATTGCCGCCGAGGACGATGCGGTAGGTTTTTATCGGCTTCTTGCCGGCGAAAAGCGTCAGGGTGCGTTTTGCTTTTTCGACGACGATGCGATCGACGGAGAACTTCGTCGGTGGTTCGCTTTGGGCGGGAACGCTTGAGAGTACTAGGCAGAGGCTAACGATCAGTGCGCGCATCGGTTCCAACCGGAATGTGATCTGAATCCATGATTGCCACGCAAAAACGGCGGCGTAAGGGCGGTGCGCGGCCCGGCGCCGCATTTCAGCCGTATTCGGGTCATGCCGCAGTCAAGTTGAAGCGGGAATGATAGACTGACGCTGCCGGTCCGCTCCCTGCGTCCGCGGCGTTTGAATTGATGGGATTTGAGCCATGAGATTCCTAACCACGATCGCGATGGGTGTCGCGTGGGTGTTGTGCGTAGGAGGGGTCGCACTTGCCGATGTCGTTCCGCGCGGCAGCTATCAGTGGACGTGCAGCGACTTCCATACGGACGGAACGACGCTGTCGGCGACGTGCCGTACGCGCAACGGCGGCGACAACCACACGACCTTGCGCAACTACAACGACTGCGACGGCGATATCGCGAACGTCAATGGCCGGTTGCAGTGCGTCTATCCCGATGACGACGAAAACAACGAAGATCGGGCGCCGCGTGGCAGCTATCGCGAGACCTGCCGCGACGTGAATGTCGAAGGCAGTACGTTGCAGGCGGAATGCCGCGATCACAATGGACGGTGGCGCTATACGGAGTTGCAAAATTTCCATTCTTGCCGCGGCGATATCGCCAACGTCAACGGCATGTTGCGCTGCCGGCGCGGCGACGACGATCACTACGATCTGCCGGGCGGCAACTGGCGCTTCAGCTGCCGCAATTACCGCATCTTAGGCTGGACGCTTTCTGCCGAATGCCGAGACCTCAGCGGCTATTGGCGCCGAAGCTCGATCGATCTGCGTCAATGCGACGGCGACGTTGCCAACCGGCGTGGGCGTTTGGTGTGCGCGCAGGACGCCAGTTACGGACGGATCACGCTCTACAGCCGCGACAATTACGGTGGCAAGTCGCGGATGTATACGGCCGATGTGCCAGATTTGAACGTCTTTGTGTTCGGCAATCAAGCGTCGAGCATCGTTGTCCAAGGCGGCGTTTGGCAACTCTGCGACCGGGCGAACTATAGAGGGTTCTGCATTGTGATCGATCGCTCGATTTCTAACCTCTACGTCTATGGCTTCAACGACCGGACAGAGTCGATTAGGCGCATTCGCTAGGTTTTTCGGCAGGCTTGCCAGACGCGGAAAGGCCGGGTGTTATGCCCGGCCTTTCAGACATTTTGGCACCGTAATTTGCCGAGGGAGTATCCACCATGAGCCGAGATATCATCGATCGCGCGGGTCTTGCGATCAACCGGCGTGCGTTCGCCGTCACAAGTCTTGCCACGGGGTTTGCCCTATCGGTGCAGCCGATCTCGGCGGCTGTCATCGCGACGGACGCGGTGGGGCTTGAGACGGGCGAGGTGAAGATCCCGGTCGCCGACGGCGAAATTCCGGCCTATTGGGCCAAGCCCGCCAAGGGAGCCAAACTTGGAACTATCCTAGTCGTGCAGGAAATTTTCGGTGTGCATGAGTGGATCAAGGACATTTGCCGCCGCTTTGCCAAGGCAGGCTATTTCGCCGTGGCGCCGGCGCTTTACGCGCGGCAGGGCGATCCAACGACCTATACCGATATTCAGAAGCTGGTGAGCGAGATCGTGTCGAAGGTCGACGATACGGTTGTGATGACCGATCTCGATGCAACGGCGAAATGGGCGGCGGCCAATGGTGGCGACGCGGCGAGGATCGGCGTGACGGGCTTTTGCTGGGGTGGGCGCATTACCTGGCTCTACACGGCGCACAGTACGAACGTGAAGGCGGGCGTTGCGTGGTACGGCCGGATGGTTCGCCCGGACGGCAACACACAGCCAAAGCATCCGGTCGAAGTTGCAGCGAATCTCAAAGGACGCGTGCTCGGGCTTTATGGTGAACTCGACAAAGGCATTCCTCTCACCCAGGTCGAGGCGATGCGGGCGGCACTCAAGGCCGCGGGCGACACGAAGTGCGAGATCGTCGTCTTTCCCGGCGCCGATCATGGGTTTCTCGCCGATTACCGCCCGACCTATCATGAGGCCTCGGCAAGAGATGGCTGGGCGCGCTGCTTGAAGTGGTTCAATGCGAGCGGCGTTTGAGTGTGGTTGCTCTGGACGCCGCAAGGTTGCGGCTGGTAGTTCAAGCCCCAGTACACGGTCCGGATCATGCCGCGGCCTGACGGGGACGATGTAAAACGGATGACCGCCCGCTCGTGAACGCAGACGCCCGTGCCGAAGCCCAGTTCCAGGAGGAAGTGGCCGCCAATCTGACGCGAAACTACGTTAGCCAGCTTGCTCACGGCATGCTGGCTATGACGGGATTTCGCCTCGTCAACGCGCCGACCTTCGTGCCCGCCTATCTCTATCTGCTGTCGGGGTCGACGACCGTCGTGGGGCTTGCGCTGTCGGCGCAGCATTTCGGTGCCTTCTTCAGCAGCGTCTTCGGCGCCACGGCGGTCGAGCATCGCCGACGCATCGTCGATCTGGGGCTGCGCTATGGCTGGATGATGCGCTTGTCGGTGCTCGGACTTGCGATCGTCGGTTTTCTGCATCTGCCGCAGGAACTCGAACTCTACGCGTTTGCGTTCTTTCTCGGGTTGCTCGGTATTTTTTCCGGCATGCAGGGTGTGTTGTGGAATGTCTTGCTGACCAAGACCATTCCGCCCGACCGGCGCGGCATGATGATCGGGCTTAGGAATTTCCTGGGCGGGATGACGGCGGCGGGTGTCGCTTATGTCGGCGGGAAATACCTTGTCGAGACTAATATGCTCGGCAACGGCTATGCGGCGACGTTCTTGCTTGCGTTTGTTTTGACGGCGGCGGGCTTGACGTTTCTTTATTTGGTGCGCGAACCGGATGCACCCAGCGTTCGGCCGGCCGTCAGCGTCGGCGAGCGGCTTGCCGACATTCCGGGCATGCTGCGCGACGACCCTGCATTCGCCATGTATTTCTGGGCACAGACCTTGGCGACGCTCGGTACGTTGGCGATGCCGTTTTACATTTTGTTCGCGGGCAAGACGCTGGGCCTGACGGGCGGGGTGCTGGCGTTGCTATCGCTGGCGTTGTTGGTGTCGCAGACGGCCGCCAATTTGGTGTGGGGCGCGCTTGCGGACCGGCTCGGTTTCAAATCGGTATTCGTACCGGCGTTGTTGTTGTGGGCGGGCGCCGCGATTGCGCTGATGTTCGCCAAGGATCAAAATGCCATTCTGTTTTGCTTCGTGGGAATCGGCGCCGGTTATTCCGGCTATCTGATCGCCGCGCAGAACATGGTGCTGGAATTCGGTTCGCGCACCGATCTGCCGTTGCGCATCGCGATGGTTAACTCGGCGCAGTCGCTGGTCCAGGCCTTGGGTCCGATCGGCGGCGGCGTCATGGCTATGTCGCTCGGCTTCGAGCCCGTGTTTGCGGCTGCAGTACTTGCGAAGCTCGCGGCGGCGGGCGTGTTGTGGTTCTATGTGAAAGAGCCGCGCGACAAGCGACCCCGGGGGGAGGTCGTGATTGACGCGGGCGAGGGTTTTGAAATGTCAGTGAGTGGAGATGGTGCCGCGATCCCTCCGAATGCGGCCGCGGAACAGCGGCCTCAACCCAATGGGAGCGCCGGGAGGCGCGCGAAATCACCGACAGGCGTGCGCCTCGACGATATTAAGTGGACGCTGATTTCGGCATGGCTGGCTCTGTTCATTCTGGCGTTCTGGACGAGCCAATGGATGTTTTGTTTCGTGCTGGGTCTTGCGATCACCGCGTTCGGTCTGGCGCGGCTTGGCTTTGTGCGCAGTTTACCCGAACCGTTGCCTGCGGCATCCGCGGCCACAACGCCATCGATAGTGGCGAGCTTGACGCCGCGCACGACGGTTGCCAAGCCCGAGTATTCGCCGTCCGACATCGTCCGCCGTTTGCCCGACCCCGCGATATTGACCGACCACACCGGCCGCATCGTCGCGGCCAACGACAGTCTGGAGCAGGTCTTTGGCATCGCCGAGCCGCGTAAGCACTTGGCCAGCGTGATTCGCGCGCCGCAAGTTCTGGGCGCGCTCGATCTGGCGCTTGCCGGACGCGGGGCGCAGCGCGTCGAGTTTCCGGTGGTGGCGACGCCCGACCAGATGTTCGAGGCCTACATCACGCCGATCGAAGGCGAAGACCGGACTTTGCGCGCGGCGCTGATCGTGTTGCGCGATCTGACCAAAGCGCAGCGTGTGGAGCAGATGCGCGCCGATTTCGTTGCCAATGCGAGCCATGAATTGCGCACGCCCTTGGCGTCGCTGACGGGCTTCATCGATACGCTGCGCGGTCACGCAAAGGACGATCCCGACGCGCAAGAGCGGTTCCTTGGGATCATGTCCGAGCAAGCCACGCGCATGCGACGGTTGATCGACGATCTGCTGTCGCTGACGCGGATCGAGCTCAATGAGCATGTGCGCCCGGCAGGCAGCGTGAATATCGGCGATGTGGTCGAAGAGGTTACCAACTCCATGTCGCAGGTGGCGCAGGCGGCAAATATGCAGATCGACATCGTCGAGCCGACATCGCTGCCCAACGTGGCGGGCGACCGCGACGAGTTGTATCAAGTGCTGCAGAACTTGGTCGACAACGCGATCAAGTACGGGCGTCCGCAAAGTGCAGTCACCGTCGAGTTGGGGACACGCCGAGCCGGACCGGGCGAGGCTGGGCCGTCGCCCGCCGTTTACGTTGCTGTGCGCGACCGCGGCGAAGGCATTGCGCGCGAGCATTTGCCGCGGTTGACCGAGCGCTTCTACCGAGTCGATGTGCGGCGCAGCCGCGCGATCGGAGGTACCGGTCTTGGTCTTGCCATCGTTAAACACATTGTCAGCCGACATCGCGGGCGACTTGCCATCGAAAGCAAGCCGGGCGAAGGCTCTACATTTACGGTGTTTCTACCGATGGCGACGCAAGCTGGCGTTGGCGACGTTCCGGGTCCAGGGCTATTGACGTCTTCATAAAAACGTCATTGCCCTGTCACACGAGGTCAGCGCAAAAGACATAATCGGGCGTCGTTCGAAGCCTTTGCGTTCAACGAGTCGCGCTATGTCCATGACGAACACACTGGCCAGCGGCCAAGAGGCAGGTATGTCCGAGCACATCGTCAAGTCGTTTCACGACCAACTCGAGGCGTTGAGCACCGGGATCGTTCAGATGGGTGGGTTGTGCGAGACGCAATTGGCCAATGCCATCGACGCGATAGTCCGGCGCGATATGGCGTTGGCGGAACAGACGGTGGCATTGGACGCGCGCGTCGATCAGTTTGAAGCCCAGATCGAACAGCAAGCCGTGCGGTTGCTCGCACTTCGTCAGCCATTGGCGCTCGATCTGCGTGAGACACTGGCGGCGTTGAAAATTTCGGCAGATTTAGAACGTATCGGCGATCTGGCCAAGAACGTCGCCAAGCGAACGCTAGTGATTTCGGGCGACGCACCGGATGTCCATTTGACCCAAGGTCTGGGGCGCATGGGGCGTCAAGCGTTGGCACAGGTCAAAAACGTCCTCGACGCCTATGCCAAACGCGACGCCAATGCCGCGATGACAGTGTGGAAGCGCGACGGGGAAATCGACGAGATGTACAATTCGCTGTTTCGCGAACTTTTAACCTACATGATGGAAGACCCGCGCAAGATCGGCCCCTCGACGCATTTACTGTTCGTCGCCAAGAACTTCGAGCGCATCGGCGATCATGCGACAAACATCGCCGAGACCGTTCATTACGCCGCCACCGGCGCCAAGATGGGCGACGCGCGTCCCAAGAGCGACATTACTTCGACCACGAGCATTATCCCACATGACAAATCTTGACACAGCCACTGCGTCCTCCCGCATGACTTTGCCGCGCAAGCCCTTAATCCTGATCGCCGAAGACGAGGCGCCGTTGATGACTCTGCTGCGCTACAACGTCGAGAAGGAAGGTTATCGGGCAGTCGAAGCGCGCGACGGCGAGGAAGCGCTGATGTTGGTGGACGAAGATGTTCCCGACCTCGTGCTCCTGGACTGGATGTTGCCGAAGGTCTCCGGTATCGAGGTGTGCCGGCGGCTCAGAAGCCGGGCGGAGACCCGAAACGTGCCGATCATCATGTTGACCGCGCGTGGCGAAGAGGCCGACCGTATCCGCGGGCTCGACACCGGCGCCGATGATTACATCACAAAGCCGTTTTCGATGACCGAGCTTTTGGCGCGCGTGCGCGCGGTGCTGCGGCGCATCCGGCCAGCGTTGGCGGAAGAGATCGTCAGGTTCGGCGAGATTTCGATCGATCGGGTCGCGCACCGGGTCAAGCGCGGCGATAAGGACATTCATCTGGGTCCGACCGAATATCGTCTGCTCGATCACCTCATGCAGCATCCGGGACGGGTGTTCAGCCGTGAGCAACTGCTCGACGCGGCGTGGGGATCGGGGGTCTATGTCGATGCGCGTACCGTCGATGTGCATATTGGGCGTTTGCGTAAGGCCCTCGTCGAGCCGGGTCAGGCCGATCCGATCCGCACGGTTCGCTCCGCCGGATATTCGCTCGACGACACGTTTAAGAGCTGAATACCTGGCAACAGCTAAACGCGCCCCGCAACAAAAAGGGTCCGCCCGTCGGGCGAACCCCTTTGTCTTTTCCCCTCAACTCGAAATCAGCTGTTGGCGAGATAGCGCCGGTAGTCCTTGTCGCGCTCGCGATCGCGGCGACTTAGCGACGGCTGGAAGGCCTTGACGCAATGAGCGTCGCAATAGGGCGACCCGGCCTTTGGCGGATGCCCGCAGAAGTGAAATTCCGCCGTCGACGGATCGCCGATCGGCCACTTGCACATGCGGTCTGAAATCGTAAGCACCGTCGTCTTGCGGCCGTGCTCGTCGACCAGCGGATCTTTTTCCACAATCGGAACTTGGACCATCGGGGGGGGGCGCGGGCGCGCGACGCGGCGAGAAATCTGGGTGCGCGGACGTTCTGCCCGGGCCGGCGTGGCGCGGCCGGCTAGGCCTAGGCGATGGACTTTGCCGATCACGGCATTGCGGGTGATGCCGCCCAGCTGACGTGCTATCTGTGCTGCGCTGAGACCGTCCGCCCACAACTGCTTGAGTTGCTCAACGCGTTCGTCCGTCCAACCCATTACGATGCTCCCTACGCCCGGACGGGCTTGGTTAAGAGCGTTCTATAGTAGGGGTAAGCGCCTGTACCACAAGATGATTTGCTTAATACTAGATGTAGTTGTTGGGGATTGTTGTAGTCCGACCACAATGGTTAACGCCTTTAGATGCCGCGTTGACAGTCGATCTTGCAGCACCAAATAATCGATCCGTCGCGGAAATCTGGGATTTCCGTGTTGCACAAGGGGATTTCCGTGATCACACCGCTGCTGCCGACCTATGCTCGGGCCCAAGTGGCGTTTGAGCGGGGCGAGGGGCCGTATCTGTTTGCGACCGACGGTCGGAAATTTCTGGATTTCGGTGCCGGGATCGCGGTCAACGCGTTCGGTCATGCCCATCCGCACTTGGTCGCGGCCCTGACCGCTCAGGCGGGCAAGGTCTGGCACACCTCAAACCTCTATCGAGTACCGGGTCAGGAGCGTCTGGCCGAACGTCTGGTCGCGGCGACCTTTGCCGATACCGTGTTTTTCTCGAATTCGGGCGGCGAAGCGCTCGAGTGCGCCATCAAGATGACGCGCAAATTTCACGCCGCGCGTGGCGAGCCGGGGCGCTTTCGCATCATAACATTCGAAGGCGCGTTTCACGGGCGCACATTGGCGACAATCGCGGCAGGCGGTCAGAAGAAATATCTCGACGGCTTTGGACCGAAGGTCGAGGGCTTCGATCAAGTGCCGTTCGGCGACCTTGCCGCGGTCAAGCGCGCGATCGGTCCCGAGACGGCCGGCATTTTAATCGAGCCTGTGCAAGGCGAGGGTGGCGTTCGTCCAGTGGCGCCGGAACATATGCGCGAGTTGCGCGCGCTGTGCGACGAACACGGGTTGCTCCTGGTGCTCGATGAAGTTCAATGCGGCATGGGGCGGACGGGAAAACTGCTTGCGCATGAATGGCCGAATGTGACGCCCGACATCGTGGCGATCGCCAAGGCTTTGGGCGGCGGGTTTCCCGTCGGCGCGTGTCTG
Source organism: Alphaproteobacteria bacterium (assembly GCA_031413635.1). Classification (GTDB taxonomy): domain Bacteria; phylum Pseudomonadota; class Alphaproteobacteria; order Micropepsales; family Micropepsaceae; genus SZUA-430. The sequence continues at coordinate 11,344 of JANOFM010000116.1, forward strand.
GCGACCGAGGCTGCCGCGGCCGGCATGACGGCGGGAACGCACGGCTCGACGTTCGGCGGCAATCCTTTGGCGATGGCGGTCGGCAACGCGGTGCTCGATCTCGTCTTGGCGCCTGGGTTTTTGGGGCATGTCAACGAGATCGCAAATTATCTCAAACAACAACTCTCGATGATCGCCGACAAACATCGCGAAGTGATCTCGGAAGTGCGGGGCCAAGGACTACTGCTCGGCCTCAAGTGCAAGGTGCCGAACACAGATGTCGTCGATGCATTGCGCGAGCGCGGCATGCTCGTCGTGGGCGCAGGCGACAATGTCATTCGGCTGCTGCCGCCCTTGATCATCGGCCAGGATCATGTGCGCGAGGCGGTCGCGATCCTAGACGATGCGTGTGCCAGCCTCAGTCATCGCCCCGCCAAGGATGCCGCAAAATGACATCGCCTTTGAAGCATTTCCTCGATCTCGATGCGTTCGACGCCACTACGCTGCGCAAGCTGATCGACGATGCCAAGCGGATGAAGGCTGGGCGCAAAGGCCGCCCTAGAGGCGCCCGCGACGATGTCATTCCGCTCTTGGGCCGCACGCTGGCGCTGATTTTCGAGAAGCCGTCGACGCGCACGCGCATTTCCTTCGAGATGGGTATGCGTCAGCTGGGCGGCGACACGATGTTTCTGGACGGGCGGGATATGCAATTCGGCCACGGCGAGACCGTCGGCGATACGGCGCGGGTCCTCTCGCGCTACGTCGATGCGATCATGCTGCGCACCAAACGGCATCAAAGCCTGATCGAATTGGCGCGGAATGCGAGCGTGCCGGTTATCAACGGACTGACCGACAAGACCCATCCGTGCCAGTTGATGGCCGATGTGATGACTTTCGAGGAGCATCGCGGGCCGATCGCGGGGCGTGTGGTAACCTGGTCAGGGGCGGGCAACAATGTTTGCGCGTCGTGGATCCACGCTGCCGTGCGTTTCGGCTTTCAGCTGCGACTTGCGTGTCCGCCGGAAGCCGATCCCGATCCCGCGGTGATTGCTTGGGCAAAGGAACAGGGCGGCAAGGTCGACATCGTGCGCGATCCGTTCGCGGCGGTATCGGGCACCGACGCGGTCGTCACCGACACCTGGGTGCAAATGTCGGAGGCCGATCAACTGGGAGAAGGCGGAACGCGCTCGCGGCACAATGCGCTAGCGCGTTACCGGGTGGACGAACGGCTGATGGATGCCGCGGGCAAGAAGGCGATCTTCATGCATTGCTTGCCTGCGCATCGCGGCGAAGAGGTAACGGACGGTGTGTTCGACGGACCGCAATCGGTCGTATTCGACGAAGCGGAAAACCGCATGCACTCGCAAAAAAGCGTGCTGGTTTGGGCGTTGACGTGACGACGCCTGATTTCGTTCGCAGCTTTCAAATCGAAGGTATGAACGTGCGCGGGCGGGTCGTTCGTTTGACCGACCTTGTCGATCGCGTGATCACGGCGCATGCCTATCCCGACGCCGTGTCGCGCGTGGTAGGCGAAGCGTTGGCTTTGGTGGCGTTGCTCGGCGCCTCGCTTAAGTTCGAAGGTACGCTGACGCTGCAGACGCGCAGCGACGGACCGTTGCGCATGGTGGTCGCCGATTTCATTTCGCCCGATACGCTGCGCGCGTGCGCGACGTTCGATCGCGATGCGGTCGAGGCGTTAGGTCCAATGCCGATTTTCCCAGAGTTGGTGGGCAAGGGGTCGCTTGCCATTACGATCGATCCGGGCGGCGATATGGAGCGTTATCAAGGTATCGTGCCGCTCGACGGCGAAGGGCTTGCCGACGGGGCAACGAATTATTTCGACAGTTCCGAACAGATTCCGACCCGCATCAAGCTCAGCGTGGCGACGTTGATGGCGCGCGGGGCGGCCGAGCCGCGACCGCGCTGGCGTGCGGGTGGCGTCATCATTCAGAACCTGGCCGCGCTCGGCGGACACAGCTCGTCACCCGTGAAAGACGATCCCACCGAGAATTGGACGCGGGCCTCGATGCTGTTTTCGACGATCGAGCCGCACGAGCTCGTCGATCCGCAGGTCGAAGCGGAACGGCTGTTGTTTCGCCTTTATCACGAAGACGGCGTGCGGGTGTTCGAGACGCAGTCACTGCAGTTTGGCTGCCGTTGCAGCGGAGAGCGCGTCATGTCGGTGTTGTCGCAGTATTCGCAGGCGGAGGTGTTGTCGCTTGCCGAGGCCGACGGCACAGTCAACGCCACGTGCGAATTCTGCTCGGCCGTCTACCGGTTTCAACCGGACGAAATACTCGCTCAGTCGGCGCGGACCTGATCGATCAGCCGCCGCATGAAGGCGATGCAGGCGTCGACTTGCGACAGTTCAATAAATTCGTTCGGCTTGTGGGCTTGTAGGATATTGCCGGGACCGCAGACGACGGAGGGGATGCCTGCTTCCTGAAAAAGGCCGGCTTCAGTGCCGTAGGAGACCGCCTCGCTGCTGTTGCGGCCGGTCAATTGGCGCGCCAACGCTTCGGCCGGGCAGTCGTGCGCCGGCATCAACGGGGGAACGCGCGAGCGCGCTGTCGTTACGATGTCGGCTTCGGCCGCGATCATTTTCAACGGCGGCAAGACGTGTTCGCCGCAATGGGCGAGGAAGCGATCGTGGACCTCCGTCTCGCTGGAGCCGGGCAGATAGCGGTATTCCCATTGAAACGTGCAATGGCGCGCTAGAATGTTCAGAGCGGTGCCGCCTTCGATGGTGGCGGCCTGTGTCGTCGTGTAGGGCGGGTCGAAGCGGCCCGATGGGTCGCCTCGCCGTCGCATGCCTTCGGCAAGGCTCGCGAGTTGGACGATCAGCTCGGCTGCAACCATCACGGCGTTGACGCCCTTGTCGGTCTGACTCGAGTGCGCTTCGCGCCCCGTCACCGTCGTTCGGAACGAGCGGATGCCCTTGTGTGCGTTGACTACCTGCATGTCGGTCGGCTCGCCGATGATGGCGAGCTTCGGGCGCGGCAGGTTGCGCGCGATCTCGGCGATCATCGGACGCACACCAAGGCAGCCGATCTCCTCGTCGTAGGACAAGGCGATGTGAATCGGCGTTTTGAGCGGACGGCTTAGGAACTCGGGCACCAGCGCGAGTGCGACGGCAGAGAAACTTTTCATGTCGGCGGTGCCGCGGCCGAACAGCTTGCCTGCCATCTCGACGACGGCGAACGGATCCGTGTCCCAGGATTGATCGTCGACGGGCACGACGTCGGTGTGGCCAGACAGGATGATGCCGCCCGGTTCATCGGGGCCGAGCGTAACGAGAAGGTTTGCTTTCGTATTTTCGGCGTTGGGGATGAGTTGGGGCTTTAGCCCGTAGCCGCTCAGATACTCGGCGACGAAGTCGATCAGGTTCAGGTTCGAGTCGCGGCTGGTTGTGTCGAAGGCGACCAGGCGGTCGATCATTTCGCGGGGGGTGAAGGCGGTGCCCATTCAATCCTCTTGGCCCGCCAATTTAGACAGATCGGCAATCAGCCGTCGAGGCTTGAGGCGGGGTTGCCGATGATGGTGAGGAACTCGCGCCTGGTCATCGGGTCCTTACGGAAGGCACCCAGCATGGTCGAGGTCACCATCGTCACGCCGGGTTTATGAACGCCGCGGGTCGTCATGCACTGATGTTGAGCTTCGATGACAACGGCCACGCCCTTCGGCTCCAGCACCCTTTGGATGCAGTTGGCGATCTGAGCGTTCATTTTTTCCTGCACCTGCAGGCGGCGGGCGTAGGCTTCGACGACGCGCGCGAGTTTCGATATACCAACGACGCGGTTCGAGGGCAGATAACCGACATGCGCTTTGCCGATGATCGGCGCCAAATGATGCTCGCAGTGAGATTCGAAGCGAATGTCGCGCAGTACGATCATTTCGTCGTAGCCGTCGACTTCCTCGAAGGTGCGCTTCATATAGTCTTCCGGATCGACGCCGTAGCCCGAAAACCAATCCTCAAAGGCGCGGGCGACGCGGGCCGGGGTGTCGCGCAGGCCTTCACGCCCGGGATCGTCGCCCGCCCAGCGCAACAACGTCTCGACCGCCTGTTCGGCTTCGACGCGCGACGGGCGCGCGGGCTCGACGATCTTGGGTTTAAGAGACTGCTTGCGAACGATCGATGCCATTGTGCCGCTCCGTCGCGGCCGAGTTCGGAGCCGTCGCCCGTCGTCGTTCGTCCGCCGCCTTCAATCCCATAGGTATTACGCACGGAATTGCCGGAGAGATCAAAGCACGAGCGGCTATGAAATCAATAGGAACATAGTGAATTTCTTTTCGGCGAGGCCTTGACGCGCGGTGCGGCGCCGCTTGCCGTTAATTCCACAAATGGGCTGCGGTTTTAGTGAACGCTTCTAACTTCGTGGGGGCTGTCCAGCGGGAAGACGGGGATCTCGATCTGGAATGCCTGGCCGTCCGCTGTTTGCATTTGATAGGCGCCCAGCATCATGCCCGACGGCGTCTCAAGCGGTGTGCCAGATTTGTACTCGAACGTTTCGCCCGGACGAAGAATCGGCTGCTGGCCGACGACGCCTGCGCCCTTAACCTCCATCGTGCGTCCGTTCGCATCGATGATGCGCCAGTAGCGTGCGCGCAGCTGGACGGTTTCGGGGCCGCCGTTTTCGATCAGCACCGAATAGGCCCAAAAGAAGTGGTTGCTGTCGGGTGCCGATTGGTCGGCCAGATAGGCCGGCCGGACCGAGACGGTGATTTGGCGCGTCGTGCGCTGAAACATGTTTGCCCCGGCCGGGATTTGCGGCCCGCCCTCCGTGTCGCCAAAGCCTGCTTCCAAATCCCGCTTCATTGGTAGTTTACCGCTATTTCCGTGCGCACCGAATTACCGACGAAGCAATTCTCATGCGCAGCATGGTGGAGTTCGGACATATCTTGCGCCGATGGTTGACGGGCGCCCGAGAACGTCGCTTTCGGTCGAAGCGTCACCCGGCTAACCCAATATTTGCCGTTTTCGTTCTTTTCCATAATGCCTGAAGCCTCGTCCGTATAGCTGTCAACCACGAATCTTTTGCGCGCGGCGATCGCCAGGAATGTCAGCATATGGCACGACGACAGCGCGGCGACATAGGCTTCTTCCGGGTTGACCCGATCGGCTTCACCTTTGAATTCGGGCGCCGCGGACCAGGGTACAACTTCGCCACCGCCGAATTTAACCTCGTGGGCACGGTTGTAGGTCTCATAGGTAAAGTCGGCCGAGGTTCGCCGCCAATTCGTCGTCGCGCGGTATTCGTGCATCGGAAACCTCACACGGCTTTGAGCGCCCGATTGATGTCGTCGGTCAGATCCATCGGATCTTCCAGCCCCACCGACAAGCGCATCATCCCATCCGTCACACCCAACTCGGCGCGGGCCTGAGGTGTCAAGCGGTAATGCGTCGTGGTTGTAGGGTGGGTGATGAGCGATTTCGCGTCTCCGAGGTTATTTGAGATGTCGATCAACTTTAACGCGTTGGCAAAGCGGAATGCGGAGGCCTTTCCGCCGTCGATCTCGAAGGTCACGAGCGAGCCGCCGAGCCCCATTTGTTTGCGTGCAAGCGCTGCCTGGGGATGATCGGCGCGTCCCGGATAGACGACGCGCTTGACCTTCGGCTCGCGGGCGAGTGCATCCGCAATCGCCGCCGCGTGTTCGCACATCGCGCGCACGCGCAGGTCGAGTGTTTCAAGCGACTTGACCAACACCCAAGCGTTGAACGGGCTGAGCGAGGGGCCGGTATTGCGAATGAACGAAAGGAGATGATCGGCGAGAAATTTCTCATCGCACAGGATCGCGCCGCCGAGGCAGCGGCCCTGACCGTCAATGTGCTTGGTCGCCGAATAGACGACGATGTCGGCGCCGTACTCCATCGGGCGCTGAAGCACCGGCGTTGCGAAGACATTGTCGACGATCAATCGAGCGCCGGCCTTGTGCGCGATCTCGGCGACGGCGCGCAGATCGATGATCTCGAGCGTCGGGTTCGCCGGTGTCTCGAGGAACAGAACCCTTGTCTTCGGTTGGACGGCTTGGCGCCAGGCTTCCAGATGCGTGCCGTCGACCAGCGTCGATGTGATGCCATAGCGTGGCAGCACGTCTTCGATGACATAGCGGCAGCCGCCAAACATCGCGCGCGAGGCAATGACGTGATCGCCTTGGCGCAGATGGCAGAGCAAGGCTGTGGTGACGGCGGCCATGCCGGTGGCGGTCGCGCGCGCAACCGGGGCGCCCTCAATTAGCGCCATGCGTTCTTCGAACATGGCAACCGTGGGATTGCCAAAGCGGGAATACATGTAGCCCGGTTCTTCGGTCTTGAAGCGCGCCTCGGCGGATTCGGCGCTGGCATAGGCAAAGCCCGAGGTCAGATAGAGCGCTTCCGAGGTCTCGCCATGTTCCGAGCGTTTCAGCCCGCCGCGTACCAGCCGCGTTTTGAGGCCATATTTGCGGCCCTGTTCCAGTTCGCCCATCGTCACGCACTCCCAATAAAAATCCCGGTCTTAGGGGGAAATCCCAAGCCGGGGTCGGAGGTCGTTCGACCCGGCCTTTTAGCTGTTTGTTTAACGTGGCCGCGAAGCTGACCGGCTCAAATCACCACGAATATTCAGCTTAGAAGGCGCGGACAGTCCGGTCAATCTTATCCTGCGCTTGGGGACATTCGGACGCGCCGCTTTGATAGCGCCGCCCGGTGGCCTAAAAGATCGGGGATGGCACAGAATTCGACCTTGTTTGCGACCAACGACGACGCCGAGAGCGCGCGCGGGCATTCGACCGGCATTTTGCCCGCGAGCCACTTGCGCGGCATGATCCAGCGCGGGCGCCTGCAGTCGCTCAAGGATATCGAGGAAGCGCAGATTCAGCCGGCGAGTTTGGACTTACGATTGGGTGCGGTCGCCTGGCGTATCCGGGCGAGCTTCCTGCCGGGGCCGGACGCCACCGTCAAACAACGCATCGACCAACTGGCGCTGCATCAGATCGATCTGACCAAGGGCGCCGTGTTCGAGGCGGGATGCGTCTATGTCGCGCCGCTTCTGGAAAGCGTGGCGCTGCCGTACCGCGTGTCGGGGGTTGCCAATCCGAAAAGTTCGACCGGGCGGCTCGACGTGTTCACGCGGTTGATCACGGACCGGGCGCAGGAATTTGATCGCATCGCGCCCGGCTATGAGGGCCCGCTCTACGCCGAGGTTAGTCCGCGCTCGTTTTCGATTCTTGTGCGCGAAGGATCGCGATTGAACCAATTGCGCCTGCGGCGTGGTTCGCCGCCGTTTTCCGATACCGAGCTCAGGCGCTTGCAGGAGGAGCAGGGCATCGTCGCGGGCGATGCCGATATCAGCGACGGTATCGCGCTGACCGTCGATTTGAAGGGCGCGGGCGCCAACGAACTTGTCGGTTATCGGGCGAAGCGGCATGCGGGTTTGATCGACGTCGACAAGCCGGGCGCGCACGATGTCGGCGACTTTTGGGAACCCATTCGCGCGCGCAACGATGCGACGATGGTGCTCGATCCGAACGAGTTCTACATTTTGGCGTCGCGCGAGGCGGTATCTATCCCGCCGGAATATGCGGCGGAGATGGTGCCGTACAATCCGCTCGTCGGGGAATTCCGCGTGCATTATGCGGGTTTTTTCGATCCCGGCTTCGGCTATTCGGGCGCGGGCGGCGCGGGTTCGCGTGCCGTGTTGGAAGTGCGCAGTCACGAGGTGCCGTTCATTCTGAGCCACGGTCAGATCATCGGGCGGCTTGTGTTCGAGCGTCTAACCGAACCGCCGGAGCGCGTCTACGGGCAGGGCATCGGCTCGCATTATCAAGCGCAAGGGTTGAAGCTGTCGAAGCACTTTCGCGTCTGAGCGCGGGCATTCCACGGCGACAGGAGCGGCAATTGCAAATTTTCGGCGTGGCCATCTGGCCGTTCGTTCTGATGGTCTTGACGTATGTTAGCTACCAGGTCGTTCTGAAGTTCATACGACCCGACGTCAATGTGCTGGGGGTTTTGACGTTGGCCTATTTTGCCGCATGCATGTGCGCGGCAGCTCTGTGGTTTCGCAATCCGGATCTGGGCGGCAACCGGCTTGAGGGCCGAGATGTGTTGATCGCGGTTTTGATCGGGGTATCGATCGTGGGGCTCGAGTACGGCTTCGTGTCGGCCTTCCGGTTGGGTTGGCCGATCAATTCGACGGGCGCGATCGTGAATGTCGGGACGGCTCTTCTGCTTGTGCCGATCGGCCTGATCTTATTCGGCGAACAGATGAGTGCGGTCAATTTCGCGGGATTGGGTTTGTGCTGCGTTGGGCTTGTTCTGCTCACGCTGCGTTGAGCGAGCTCCAGCGCGGGACGGCGCCTTCGTATTGGGCCGCAAGTTGGGCGAAGTCGCGAAACTTCGACAGTTCACGCAAGAGGCGGCTGGTGCGTTCCAACGAGGGTGTCGATCGTGCGCCCATGGCGAGGCGCAAGAACGGTGCCCCGCGCGGTTTGTCCGGAATCACGGCTTGGAAACGGTGACCGCGATGGCCGAAGCCGTTGCCGTTTTCCAGGAAGATGCCGCGCCGGCGTGCTTCGTAAGCGATCACGCGTTCCAGGAACCTGTAGTTTTCCGCGCTCGGTTCCTTTAGGCGCAACAGCGTGTAGGGCGCTTGGGCCCAACGGCAACGCGCGCTGGCGGATTTCGGGTGCAACACGTTGGCAAAAAGCCGCCCGCCGCGACCCAAATCGTCGGCAAGGCGTGCGTTGTTGTCGAAGATGGCGCCGGTGTAGCGGCGGAAGTAATCGGTATCCAGAAACCAGGGCGCTTTGAGCACACTGGTGTCGGCGTCGTTCAATTCGGCGCCGACCGAGGCGCGCACTTTGCGCAAGCGGCTCGCGAAGGCTTGCGTTTCGGAGTTCGACTTGTGGCGAAAGATCGAGGCAATCCCGACATTGACCAAATCGAGACCTGCTTGGTCGAGTTCGGTGCCGGAACGCAGTGTGACGACGAGCGGCGCCGTGGTGCCTTCGAGCGATTCGAGCAACTCGCCGATGGGGAACAACGGCCCTGTCAGCGTGGTGTCGAGAATGATCAGCGTAGGTTCAGCGGTGAGCGTCTTGCGCCAGGTTTTGTGAAAGGCGGCAATGTTCATCACGTTCGCGGATTCATCGCAGAACGCGGGCTCGATCAAGACGACGCGACTATTGCGGCCGGAGTTGCTCGTGAGGACGGCGGCGTTTTTCGGGCGGTCCCAGGTAAGGCCCGCGCGGTTGAACCCGTCGAGCAGCGTTTGGGTTTCCAGGTTGCTGCCGGCGAATGTTAAATGCGGCGCATGGTTTGCATCCCAAAATTTTTGCGTGATCGCCCAATAGAGCACGCTGGCCAGGGCGCCTTGCGCGCTGGAGAAGACGATGTGCTCGGCGGCCCACTCGGATGCGTCCGGAAGGTCGGGACAGCGGCGCTCCAATTCGTTCGGCCGGCTGTCGGCATCGCCGCGATAGATGAATTGGAGGCCCCGTGGAAACGACGTCGTTTGCGTTCGCTCCTCGTGGCGCATTTCGGGTTTGTCGGTCGCCGCCTCCAGCCAGAGTTTCCGCAATTCGCCGGTCAGCGATGTGAGGGCGGCTTCGGGGGTGAAGGCGCGGCAGACATCGTCCGACAGACGCTCAAGGGCCATCAGCCAAGGTTGAAAGCGACGTCCTGTGGACGGCATCTGTTCAATAATGTTTTCGCCGAGTTCGAGAAGCTCGCGCCGCTCCCATTCGCAGGCAGGATCGGAAAATTGCGGTGCATCCGAAGATGGCCGCCGCACGGCGGCAAGAGGGGCGGTACGCGTCATGTTTCACCATCACTTGACGATCACACCCCCACACCCCTGGGGTCATGACCGGCGCGCATCGATGCGACCAACGAAACGCCAAGCGTGGGGCGATCGATGCGCCAGGACATCGATGAGATACTCGAAGCGGCGCCGGCCGCAATGACGAAATGGCATCTAAATAAGACTTAACCGGATTCAACCGGAAGCGGCGTTCAAGCAGTGTTGCGTGTTGCCGGGCGCGGGCCCCTCGCTGCCGTTGGGCAACAGGTGGCTCAGGTTTTGCAGCTGCCGCCTCCGAGCACGCAGAACTTCGCGCAATGGGGATGATTGAGTTTCACGGGCGACAGCGCGTCTGTCAGCCGGTTTCCCAACTCGAACCGTTCGTCGTATGGCAACAGCGTGCAGGCGACGACCGCGGGGGTTGTCGCGCCCTTGCGTTTGACCACCATTCGGCTGGTGGCGCACATCAAGTCGTCCGGGCTTTTGCTCAAAATGCGCCAGCAATCGATGGTGATTTCCGGCACGTCGACGCGAGCGTCCATTTCGGGGAAGATCACGAGTGCGGTGTGATCGCGAACATCGAGTGCGATTCCTTCGCGGGCGAAGAGTTGCCCATAGCCCGCACGCATGTCCTTGTCGCTGTCGCGCCATAGAAGGCGGCCGGCGACGGCGAGCTGTAATCCGTTGGCGGCGAGCCATCGCATGCCTGCGAGCGTTTCGGCGAAGCTGCCGGCGCCACGCTCCTGATCGTGCAGATCGGCTCGCCAGTGATCGAGGCTGACGCGCAGGGTAAGTTGAGAGTTGAAGCGGCGGTTCAGATCGACGAGTGCCGCCTGCACGCGCGGGCGCATCATCGGCTTCATTGCGTTCGTCAGAATTAGAACGTCGTAACCGCGCGCGAGTGCGATCCCGGCCATCGCGGCCATGTCGGGATTCATGAATGGTTCGCCGCCGGTGAAGGCGACTGTGCGCGGGCGTTGGTTCAGCGCCTCGGCCTCGTCGAGATAGGCCACCATCTCTGCCGTCGTCAGATAGGCCAAGCGGTCGTTTGTGGGAGACGACTCGATGTAGCAATTTGTGCAGGCGATGTTGCACAGAGTGCCGGTGTTGAACCACAGAGTTTCAAGGCGCTTGAGTGCGACGGCGGCGCGCCGCTCGCCCGTGGCGGTGATGCCGGGGTCTTTGAATTTGGCCGGGTCCAACGGTTTGAAGGACTGCGGTGCGGAGATGTTTTGGTTCATAGGCTCACGAAGACGGCGGTTGCGTTAAGCGGTTCTATCAAACTGCGCTTCACATGTGTCATAGCCCGATGCTATCAAATTGCCGCCGGGATATGCGGGTGTAGCTCAATGGTAGAGCAGAAGCTTCCCAAGCTTACGACGAGGGTTCGATTCCCTTCACCCGCTCCAGCCTTCGCTCGCGGAACGCGAGGGAAGGCTGTCACGCCGTGGCCCGCAGGGCGAAGACGGACGGTGGCACCCCGCGAGCTTCGGCTCGGCAAGCCAGACTATTGCTCATCTTTGCCCACCGCATCCATGACCGATTTCAGTCTGTCGCGTTCCAGCAGCTGCACGAGTTCCTGTTTGATCCGCGTCACGAGGCCCGGGCCTTCGTAGGTCAGCGCCGTGTAGAGTTGCACAAGCGAGGCGCCGGCTCGGATTTTCTCGTAGGCATCCGCTCCTGAAGCGACACCGCCAACGCCGATTAAAGTGACGCGGTTCTTCGTCAGTTTCCCCATCTTGCGCAGGATTTTCGTCGAGAGTTCGAACAGCGGCTTGCCGGACAGGCCGCCGTTCTCGTGCGCGTGGGAACTGACGAGAGAGGCCGGGCGGGCGATCGTCGTGTTCGAGACGATGAGGCCGTCGATGTCTTGCGCCAGGACAACATCGGCGATATCGGCGCAGGCTTGGTCGTCGAGGTCGGGCGCGATTTTCAGCAACAGGGGGACGCGGCGCAGCAATTTTTTGCGCGTTTCGACGAGTGCGCCGAGGAGTGCTTCGAGTTCGGATTTGTTTTGCAGGCCGCGCAAGCCAGGTGTGTTCGGCGACGAGATATTGACCGTCACGTATGAGGCGAGGGGACCGAGTTCGCCAAGGCCCTTCACGTAATCGGCTATGCGGTCGGTGGCGTCCTTGTTGGCACCGATGTTGATGCCGCGAATGCCGGGGCGGCCCTGTAGCGCGATGAGACGCCGGCGTGCCGCTTCGAGACCCCGGTTATTGAAGCCCAAACGATTGATCACGGCGCAATCCTCGCGAAGACGGAAGATGCGCGGCTTGGGATTTCCGTCCTGCGGTCGCGGCGTGACGGTGCCGGCTTCGACGAAGCCGAAACCGAAGCCGAGCATTGCCTCGGTGACTTCGACGTTCTTATCGAAACCGGCGGCGAGGCCTATCGGGTTTGCGAAGTTGAGCCCCAGCGCTTTAACGCGCAGACGCTGGTCGTCGTCCGCTCGCGATGGCGTTTTGTTTGCCAGCCGAAGCGCTTTGATTGTCAGGCTGTGGGCGAGTTCCGGATCGAGGCCGCTCAAGACCGGCCGCGCCAGGGGAAAAAGCGCGCGAGCAAATTTCATCGTGATAGGATCAGACTCACTGGAAGCACAACAACCATAGAGCGGATCGCGCCGCGAAGGAACAGTTCAGGTAGGTTTGGTGAGCATGCTTTCGCACAAGCAGATATGGGGCGCTATCGATACGCTGGCAGCGCGTTACGGCCATTCGGCGTCGGGGCTTGCGCGGGCCGCGGGTCTTGATCCGACGACGTTCAACAAGAGCAAACGTCTGGGTCCGCAAGGCCGGCTGCGCTGGCCGTCGACCGAAAGCCTTGCCAAAATCTTGCAAGTCACCGGGGCAAGCCTCGATGATTTCGTCGGCTTCGTCACGCGCGGCGCGGGTAAGCGTGGTGGGCCGTCACGCCAGCTTCCTCTGTTGAAACTCAAGGATGCAGCAAAAAAGCAGATGTTCGACGCGCAAGGCCGGCCCATGGGCAAAGCGTGGGATCAGATTGCATTTCCCGATCTCGACGACGAACGGTCGTTTGCGCTCGAGATTTCGAGCGACGGCGCGGCGCCGGTGTTTCGTGTTGGCGATGTTATCGTGGTCTCGCCCGCGGCGGACCTTCGGCGCGACGATCGTGTGGTGATCCGAACCAAGGACGGGTGTTCGGTGATGCGCTTCGTGCGCCAGACGACGAAGCGCGTCGAACTGAAATCGCTCAATCCCTCGTTGCCCGACCGCGTGCTCGACAAAGACGGCGTCGAGTGGATTGCGCGCATCGTGTTCGTGCGGATCTGAGGCTTCAGCCTGGCGGATAGCCCTGATACTTGCGTACCAAGACCTCGATCTCACCAGCGTCGGCGGATTTCAGGAGGGCGCGGAGTTTCTCGACGCGCGCGCGCGTGAATCGCGTCAACGCATCGGTTCGCGAATCTTTGTGAGCATCGTCCAGTGCTTTTGCAGCTTCGGCGTGAAATCGGTCCGCGTCCAGCGCCAAGACGGAAAGCGCGAAATGGTAGTGGACGACAAGGCTGCCCGGATCGGCTACGAGCGCCGCGCGGAAATACTTCAAGCCGTCTTCTTCGGTCGCGCCGTAAAGTGTGCCGGCAAACAACGAGCCCGCGCGGTGCACGATCTCCAAATGCCACCCGCCAAGAGACGCGCGCGCCCAAACATTGGCGGGATCGAGTTCGAGCGCTTTGTCGATGGCGGCACGGCCTTTTTCGGCCAGGCTCTCGGATTGCGCCAAGAAGGCGCTGACAAGCCGGCCGCGAAATCCTATGGCGATGGCGAGTTGCGTGTAACCTTCCGCCAGATTGGGATCGCGTTCGATGGCCGACCGGGCCGACCGTTCCGCGTGCAACAGGCAGTCAAGGCAAACATCGTTGTCGCGTGTGATCGCATCGGCGATACGGGCGCGGGCGGCGAAGGCGAGCGCCTGGGCGGAGGCTTGGGCTTCGCAAAGCGTGGCGGCAAGGACGAAGCGCCCGTCGGCGAAAGCTTCGTGCGCGCGAGCGGGCACTTCCGCGCGAGCGCCGGAAGCGCACAGCAGGACAAAAAGCGCCAGCAGCGTGACGAGGCGAACATAGATCATCGCACCGGAGTCTAAGCGCGGCGCTCGCGCCTGTCAGGTGAGAAATTTGCCGGCGAGCCCCTCACGGATCAACTTTGCGGTGGCCGTCACACCGTAGAGCGCTGCAAACGAGCCGAAGCGAGGCCCCTGTTCCTGGCCGAAAAGAACCTCGTAAAGCGCCTTGAACCAGTCGCGCAGGGGTTCGAAGGCGTGTTTCTTGCCGATCTCGTAGACGACGTTCTGGATCGCCTCTGCGTCCGTGACGTTTCCTAGGCCATCGAAAGCGCGCGCTAGATCTTCGAACGCCGCGCGTTCCTTGTCGCTCGGGGCACGGTATTTCTTCTTCGGCCTAACAAAGTCGTCGTAATAGCGGATCGCATAGCCGACCAGGCGATCGAGTGCGGGGTTATCAATCGGGTTCGCGCTCGGGGCATAGGCGCGGATGAAGCCCCATAGAATCTCCGACGATGAGGCGTTCGACGCAGAGACGAGATTGATCAGCAACGCGAACGACACCGGCCAGGCTTCTTGCGGCGGGTGGCCCCCATGGATGTGCCAGACCGGGTTCTCGAGGCGCTCCGCTTCGTTCTGTGTCTGGTACTTGTCGAGATGCGTGACGTAGTCGTCGACTTCCTTGGGGATGATGTCGAAGTAGAGGCGCTTTGCCGTTCGCGGCTTTTGATACATGAAGAGCGAGAGGCTCTCGGGTGCCGAGTAGGTGAGCCACTGGTCGACCGCTATGCCGTTGCCCTTCGTCTTTGATATCCGTTGCCCGTTCTCGTCGAGGAAGAGCTCGTAGTTGAGCGTCACCGGGGGCTCGATCGCGAGGGCCCGGCAAATCTTCGTCGATTGTTCGACCGACGATATCAAGTCCTTGCCCGACATTTCATAATCGACGCCGAGCGCCATCCAGCGCATGGCCCAGTCGACCTTCCATTGCAATTTGCAACGACCGCCGGTGACGGGGACTTCTGCGGTGAAACCGTCATCCTCCCGGTAGGTGATCGTGCCCTTCTTGGCGTCATGCGCGATCACCGGAACTTGCAACACTCGGCCGGTGCGCGTGCAAACCGGTAGAAACGGTGAATAGGTCTGCTGGCGCTCCTCGCCCAATGTCGGCAGCATGATCTCCATCACGCGGTCGTAGCCAGCCAAGATCTTGAGTAGAGTCTCGTCGAAGCGACCCGAGCGATAACATTCGGTCGAACTCAAGAACTCGTATTCGAAGCCGAACGAATCGAGAAAAGCCCTGAGGCGCGCGTTGTTGTGGGCTGCGAAACTCTCGTGCGTGCCGAACGGGTCGGGCACCTTCGTGAGCGGCATCCCCAGGAAATCGTGAAGTTTTTCTTGGTTCGGCACATTGGGCGGTATTTTGCGCATCCCATCCATGTCGTCGGAAAACGCGATCAGGCGCGTGGGCTTGTCCGACAGTTCGGCAAAGGCGCGGCGGACCCAGCTGGTGCGTGCGACCTCGCCGAACGTGCCGATATGCGGCAGGCCCGACGGGCCGTAGCCGGTTTCGAACAGCACATAGGGTTTCGCGTTGCCCGCGGCCTCGTCGCGCTTCACGCGCTCGAGAAGCCGGCGGGCTTCCTCGAAGGGCCAAGCCTTGGCGGCCATTGCTAGGTCACGGCGAGACATTTGGTTCCGCGCTTTGGAGATTGTATGCGCAAGCCATATGGGGCGCTATGGAACGCGTCAACGGCACGGCATACTGCGGGCGATGGATTCTCAAGCAGCACTCGATCTTCAGTCGATCCCCGCCTTGGTCGCGACGTTCCGCCGCGCGGTAATCGCGCATGGCGACGGACGTTTCGAACAGCCGTCGGCCGAGCTTGCGCTGCAAGCGGCGGCCAGCGCGCCGCATCTGACCGCGCATACCGGGTTGACGCTGCAACGTCTCGGGCGTGCGCGCAACGAGCCCCGGGCGATGCATTTCGACGTGTTGGAGCTGTTTGCGTTCGTGCGCCCGGCGCAACCGATCGCGCCCAGCGTCACCGCGCTGGCGCGGGCGTTGAAGCTTGCCCTGCCCGCGAGCCTGCCGGAACAAGCGATGAGGTTGCGAGAGGCAGCGACGCTGCTGCTCGATGAGGCACCGAACCTGCGCGATCACGCGAGTGCCGCGCGGGTTGCCGCCGCGATGGGCTTAAGCCGTTGGGCGTGGACGCCGTTGTTGCTTGCGCTGCTCGACCCCGAGCGACGATTGCGGGCGCATCCGGGGCTGGACGTGTGGCGCAATCTTCCCGAGTGGGAGGACGCGCCGCCGATGGGTCAACCGGGCAGCATGCCGATCTCACCCGAAGAGGCGCGCGCCAACCTTGCCGTCATCGTGGGCCAAGGGGCGGAGACGCGGCGCACGCAGTCCGACTATGCCGCGCTGGCATCGCAAGCCTTTCGCCCGCGTGCGCACGAGGGCGAGCCTGCTGTTGTGTTGGCGGAGGCCGGCACCGGGTTGGGCAAGACAGCCGGGTATCTGGCGCCGGCGACGCTGTGGGCGGAGCGTAACGAAGGCACGGTTTGGATTTCGACTTATACGAAAAACTTGCAGCGCCAGATCGGGCAGGAACTCGCGCGGGTTTATCCCGACGAAGCCGAGCGCGCCGAAAAGGTGACGGTGCGCAAGGGGCGCGAAAACTATGTTTGTCTGCTGAATTTCGAGGAGGCGGCGGGGCGTTTGCCGGTTCTGGTCGAGCGCGAGACCGTGGCGCTCGGGTTGGTCGCGCGTTGGCTGACGGCGACGAAAACCGGCGATTTGCAGGGCGGCGATTTTCCGGCGTGGGCTTGGCCGCAGCCGGGGTTTGCCGGAACGCTGACGGACCGGCAGGGCGAGTGCATTTATGCCGCTTGTCCGCATTACCGGCTCTGCTTCTTGCAGCGCGTCGTTCGCAAGACGCGCACGAGCCGCGTGGTCGTCGCAAATCATGCGTTGACGATGGTGGAGGCGGCGCGCAATGCGGCTCTGCTTGCGCTCGACGATGACGAGCGCAGCGTGCCGCCGCTGCGTTATGTGTTCGATGAAGGGCACCACATCTTCGATGCCGCCGACAGCTTTTTCGCGATCCACATCACCGGCCGGGAAGGGGCGGAGTTGCGGCGCTGGCTGCGGGGCGCGGAAGGGCGCGGCTCGCGGCGCGGGCGCGGGCTGGTCGAGCGCCTGACGCCGGCGCTTGAAAGCGAGCCGCGCGAAGTCGAGCGCGTGCAGGAGATCGCGCAGATGGCGTTGACGCTGCCCGGCGACGGGTGGCTGTCGCGGGTCGGCAGCGAGGCGCCGCGCGGCGCGATGGAAAAGTTTCTTTCGGCCGTGCGGGCGCAGGTGCGAGCGCGATCCGAAGACACTGCCTCGCCCTATGGATTGGAATGCGAGGTCATGCCGGCGAGCGAGATGTTGCTGGCGGCGGCGGGTGAATTGCAGCAGGCCTTAAAGGCTTTGCTCGCGCCGTTGAACGAGATTGCGCTGGCTTTGCGCCGGTTGCTGCACGAGGACGGCGGCGAACACATTTCGCAGCATCGCCTGCGCGTGGAGGCGGCGCTTCGCGGGATCGAGCGGCGGGCGAAACTCGACTTGCCGCATTGGATTCTGGCGCTGGGCGCGGTGGGGCAGGCGCCGCCCGGCGGATATGTCGATTGGCTAGGCGTCGAACGCTTCGACGGGTACGACACCGATATCGGGTTCTATCGCCATGCGATCGATCCGACCGTGCCGTTCGCCGCGGAGGTGCTTGAGCCGTCGCACGGCGCGTTCATCACCTCGGCCACGCTGCGCGACCGCCCGCCCGAGGCGGATGAAGCGGTCGACGGTTGGCGCTCGGCGGAAATTCGCACGGGGGCGGGGCATCTGGTGACGCCGCCTTTGCGCGCGGCGTTTGCGTCGCCGTTCGACTATGGACGCCAGACGCGCGTGTTGGTGGTGAAGGATCTCAATCGCGACGCGGATCTGACGGCGGGCGCCTATCGCGATTTGTTCGTGGCGTCGGGGGGCGGTGCGCTTGGGTTGTTCACCTCGATCCGTTCGCTGAGGCACACCCATCGGGCCATCGCAGGATCGCTGAGCGAGCATGGCTTGCCGCTTTATGCGCAGCATGTCGACGGCCTCGACACGGGCTCGCTGGTCGATCTGTTTCGCGAGGACGAGGATTCGTGCTTGCTGGGGACCGATGCGTTGCGCGACGGCGTCGACGTGCCGGGGCGATCGCTCAGGCTTGTCGTGTTCGAGCGCGTGCCGTGGCCGCGACCCGACATTCTCCACAAGGCACGCCGGGTTGCGTTCGGCAAGACTTATGACGATCAATTGACGCGGCTGAGGCTGGCGCAGGGGTTCGGGCGGTTGATCCGGCGGGCGTCCGATCGCGGCGTCTTCGTGCTGCTCGATGCGCGGACACCGACGCGTTTGCTCTCAGGGTTGCCGCCCGGGGTGGTGATCGAGCGCGTGGGGATTGCCGAGGCGATTGCGAGCGTTAGGGACTTTCTGGGCGCGCCTGGGCTTGCTGAGCGTGTCCCGCGCGAATAAGTTTCGCGCGGCAACCGCCCCAACGAAAGAACGCGCATGACCGAGCAAACGACGACTCTAAACCCGCACGCGGCCCTGATTTATGTCATGGTCGTGGTGTCGGCCGCCGATGCGCGGATGAGCGACGCGGAACTGCAGACGATCGGCGACACGGTGCGCCTGCTGCCGGTGTTCAAGGGCTTTCACGACGACAAGATCATCCCGGTGGCGCGCGAGTGCGCCGCGATCCTGCAGGAACGCGAAGGGCTCGACGCGATCATGGGGCTTGTGAAGGAGGCGTTGTCGCCGTCTTTGCGCGAGACGGCCTATGCGCTGGCGCTCGACGTGGCGCTGGCCGAGGCGCCGGTGCTGCCGGAAGAAAACCGAATCTTGCAGCGTTTGCGTTCGTCGCTCGACGTCGATCGGTTGACGGCGGCGGCGCTCGAGAAGGCGGCCGTCGTGCGACACGCCCGTATCGCGATCTAAGATGGGCGTGGAGAGCGAGGGACTTCTTAGGCTCTCGGTCTTTCTGTCCGTGTTCGTTGTCTTGGCGGCGGCGGAGGCGTTGTGGCCTCGACGGCCGATCGTTACCCGTGTGCAAAGGTGGAGCACAAATATCGCGCTCGTCGTGTTCAACACCGTCGTGTTGAGGGTATTGTTTCTGATCGTTCCGGCGTTGACGGTGCTCACCGCCGTCTACGTCGAGGGCCAGGGATGGGGCTTGCTGCCCGCGCTTGGCGTGACCGGCCCAGCGGCCGCGGCGATAGCCTTTGTCGCGCTAGACCTTGCGATCTATGCGCAGCATGTGGCTTTTCATTTCGTGCCGGCGTTTTGGCGATTTCACCGCGTGCATCATACCGACACTGAGTTCGACGTGACGACCGGCTTGCGCTTCCACATCGGCGAGATACTGCTTAGTCAAGCGTGGAAAACGATCGTGGTGCTGGCATTGGGTGCGCCGGCGATTGTAGTACTTGCCTTCGAGATCGCGCTCAATGCGACGTCGATGTTCAGTCATTCCAATCTGCATCTTGCTGGCGGCGTCGACCGGTTGCTGCGTCTCGTGACGGTGACGCCAGAGATGCATCGGGTGCATCATTCGGTGATCGCAAAGGAGATGGACTCGAATTTTGGATTCAATCTGTCGCTGTGGGACCGTATCTTAGGCACCTATCGCGCGGCGTCCTCGGGCGATCAGGTGGTGATGCCGATCGGTCTCGGATCTTATCGCGGGGGCGAGCCCTCGCGATTTCTCTGGGTCGTCGGGTTTCCGTTTGCGCCGGGCCCACGCGCGTGAAGACAGTCTATCTGTTGCGCCATGCCAAGTCGGATTGGGGCGATCCGGCACTGAAGGACCACGACCGGTCGCTTAACGAACGCGGGCGCGACGCCGCGCCCAAGATCGGCGCCTATCTCAAGTCCAAGCGTTACAAGCCCGAGACGATTTTGTGTTCGACGGCGCGGCGCACGGTCGAAACCTTCGACCTGATCAAGAGCGCGGCGAGTGCGGGTTCGAAGGTCAAATTCGAGGAAACGCTTTACCTCGCCGAGGTACGCCATCTGACCGAGCGACTTCGCTGGCTCGACGATGGGCTCAAATCGGCGATGATCATCGGGCACAATCCGGGGATGGAGCAGCTGGCGAATGCCTTGCCGCGCCCACCGGCGAGCGCGGCGGAGGAAAAACTCCACAGGCGCATGCGCGAGAAATTCTCAACCTGTGCGTTGGCGGTGATAAGGCTGCCGGTCAAGGCTTGGCGCGATGTGAAGCCGGGCATCGGCACGCTCGTCGATTTCGTGCGGCCGAGAGATCTTTAGGAGAAACGCTTGTCGCAGACTCGCATGACCGCGCTCGTTACCGGCGCGTCGGCCGGAATAGGTAAGGCTTTTGCCGACGTATTCGCAAAGTACGGGTTCAATCTGATCTTGACTGCCCGGCGCGAGGATCGCTTGCGCGCGGTTGCTGGCGAACTGGAAGCCAAGCACCGGATCAAGGCCGAAGTGGTCGCCGCCGATCTGGCCGATCCGACGGCGCCGGAGAAATTGGTTGCCGACATCAAAGCACGCGGGTTGCAGGTCGATGCGCTCGTCAACAATGCGGGCTACGGCGTGCCGGGCACGTATGCCGCGACGGCGTGGAAGGATCAGAAGTCGTTCATCCAGGTGCTGGTGACCGCGCCGTGCGAGTTGGCTCATCGCTTGCTGCCCGAGATGGCGGCGCGCAAGAAGGGCTACATTGTCAACGTCGCGTCGGTCGCGGGCATGGTCCCCGGTTCGGCGGGACACACGCTTTACGGCGCGTCGAAGAGTTTCATGGTGCAGTTTTCGCGCTCGCTGCATTTGGAACACGAAGGTACGGGCGTCAACGTTACCGCCGTTTGTCCCGGCTTCACGCTGAGCGAGTTCCACGATGTGACGGGGACGCGGGCTCAAGTGTCGAAGATGCCGCCCTATATGTGGATGACGGCGGACGCCGTCGCGGAGGAAGGTTATCAAGCGGTCATGCGCAACAAAGCGGTGCACGTGAACGGACGGGTGAACAAGGGGATCGTGCTGCTGGCAAAGTACCTGCCGGATTCCGTTGGTCTGATGATCATGCGCGAGCGCTCGAAGGAGTTTCGCGCGAAGTAGCGCTTATCCCAGCGGCGATTCAGGATAGTCCGTGCCGCGGCCGACGCGCGCGCGTTGTCGGGCGATGTCGAGTTTGGGCCAGCCGTAGCCGATTTCGCGCAAGGTTTGCCCCCACATCGGATGCTGGCGTTCGGCGATCAATTGGCCGCCCATCGCTTCGTAGAAAAAGCGCGAGGGGTTGTCGGCGAGCGCCCAGATGACAATGCCGCGATAGTTCGATTTCGCAAATAGACGAAAGACCGACGACATTAAGGCCGTTCCCATACCTTGGCCGGTCCGCCCGGGTGCTACGTAGAGCGCGTAAACCTCGCCCTCATATGGCAATGATTTGTCGCGCGAGGGGCCGGCACTGGCGAAGCCATAGACGTTCGATTTAGCGTCGCTGGCCACGAGGACGGGACTGCGCAGATTCGAGTTCTTGATCGTGCGCGTCCAGCCTGCGGCCTGTTCGGCCTTCGACATTTTCAGAAGACCTGCGG
>JANOFM010000117.1:0-23744 GCA_031413635.1 Alphaproteobacteria bacterium
TCCCGCCCGCCCTTTCTTGCGGCGTTGGCACGACGTCGCCGCTTCAAGAGCGGGCGGGACGCCCGCGCTCCCAGACTGCGCTCATGAAAACCTTGAACGACATCGCTATACCTCCCACCACGCCTGCGGCCGTGGCGTCACCCCGGCCGCCTTCTCGATCACTTCCCCCGCGCGGAACAACGTCGCCTCATCGAAGGCCTTGCCGATCAACTGCAAACCCAGCGGCAAGCCATCGCTGTTCAACCCCGCCGGCACCGAAATGCCGGGCAGGCCGGCGAGGTTCACCGTCACCGTGAACACGTCGTTCAGATACATCGCGATCGGATCGTCGGTCTTCTCCGCGATGCCGAACGCGGGGCCCGGCGCCGTCGGCGTCAGCAGCACGTCGCACTTCTTGTAGGCCTCGTCGAAATCGCGCGCGATCAGCGTGCGCAGTTTTTGCGCCTTGATGTAATAGGCGTCGTAATACCCCGCCGACAGCACATAGGTGCCGATCAAAATCCGCCGCTGCACCTCGCGCCCGAAACCCGCCGCGCGCGTGTTCTCGTACATCGCGGTGATGTCCTTGCCCGGCACGCGCAACCCAAACCGCACGCCGTCATAACGCGCGAGATTGGACGACGCTTCGGCCGGCGCGACAATGTAATAGGCCGGCAGCGCATATTTCGTGTGCGGCAGGCTGACGTCCACAATCTCCGCGCCCGCCGCCTTCAACCATTCGATCCCCTTGGCCCACAGCGCTTCGATCTCGGCCGGCATGCCGTCGATGCGATATTCCTTCGGAATGCCGACCTTGAGACCGTTCACGTTGCCCGTCATCGCCGCTTCGTAATCGGGCACTGGCACGTCGGCGCTGGTCGAATCCATCGGATCGTGGCTCGCCATCGACTTCAGCATGATCGCGCAGTCGCGCACCGTGCGCGCCATTGGACCGGCTTGGTCGAGCGACGAGGCGAAGGCGACAATGCCCCAGCGCGAACAACGCCCATAGGTCGGCTTGATGCCCGCAATGCCTGTGACCGCCGCGGGCTGTCGGATCGATCCGCCGGTATCGGTGCCCGTGGCGCCCAACACCAGCCGCGCAGCAACCGACGCGGCGGAGCCACCCGACGATCCACCGGGAACAAGCGGCGTGTTCGACCCCTTGCGCCGCCACGGATTGATCACCGGCTTGTAATAGCTCGTCTCGTTCGACGAGCCCATCGCGAACTCGTCCATGTTGAGCTTGCCCAACATCGTGGCGCCCGCGTCCCACAAATTGCGCGTGACGGTGGATTCGTAAGGCGGCTTGAAGCCATCGAGAATGTGGCTGCCCGCGGTCGTCAGCACGCCCTTGGTGCAGAACAAATCTTTGATGCCGAGCGGAATGCCTTCGAGCGCCCGCGCCGTTCCAGCGGCGATCCGCTTATCGCTTTCGGCGGCGCCCGCGCGCGCGATCTCCGGCGTCTCGGTCACGAACGCGTTGAGCGCGCGTGCCTTCTCGATCGCCTTGATATGGGCCTCGGTGAGTTCCCGTGCGGAAAACGCCTTCTTGCGCAAACCGTCGCGCGCTTCGGCGATCGTCAGTCCGGTGAGATCGCTCATTCGACCACCTTCGGCACGGCGAAATAATGATCCTCGCCCAGCGGCGCGTTCTGCGTCACCGCCTCGGCCTGACCGCCGTCCGAGACCACGTCGTCGCGCATCTTGAGCGACATCTTGACCACGCTGGTCATCGGCTCGACGGCGTCGGTGTTGACCTCTTTCAATTGCTCGACCCACGCGAGGATGCGGTTGAGCTCGCCGGCCATCGGCTCAAGCCGTTCTTCGGGGAAAGCGATGCGCGCAAGCCGCGCCACGCGCCTAACGGTGTCTTTATCGACGGACATGAGATCGATTTCTTGTGGTGAAACGGGGGCTTTGCTACCAACCTGACCGGACCGATGCAAGGAGCGAGCGCCCAAGCCGAATGATCGTCAAAACGCCGACCGAACTGGCAGACGCCTTGAAACCCGGTCAGCGCCTCTTCGGCCTGGACCTGGGCGAGAAAACGATCGGCTTGGCTCTCTGCGACGTGATGCTGACGGTGGCAACCCCGTTCGAGACTATCGCCAAGCGCAAATTCACCCTCGACGCGCAAACGTTGATCGAGCTGATCGAGAAGCACAGTGTCGGCGGCCTCGTCATCGGCCTGCCGCTCAACATGAACGCAACCGAAGGCCCGTCCGCCCAATCCGCCCGCGCCTTCGCCCGCAACTTCGACGCCAAACATCCGCTGCCGATCCTGCTCTGGGACGAACGCCTCTCGACCGCCGCCGTCACCCGCACCCTGATCGAGGCCGATGTCTCGCGCGCCAAACGCAAAGAGGTCGTCGACAAAATGGCGGCGGCCTTCATCCTGCAAGGCGTCCTCGACGCGATCAGACAGCAACGGCCGCGATGACCTTCTCCCAAGTCGCCGCGCGCGCGTTCCGCAGCATCTATATGCGCCCGCCCGAGCCGATCCCGGCGGAGCACCGCCGCCTGCTCTGGCTCGTGGGCGCGGGCACGATGATCGCGAATTTCGACGTCTCGCTCTACGGCCTGGCGATGCACCAGATCCAGGCCTCCTTCGCGATACCCGAGAACGAGATCAGCACCGTCAATGCGTTGTTCCGTCTCGGCGTGCTCCCGGCGATGGTACTCGCCTATCTCGCCGACATCGTGGGCCGCCGCGCGCTGTTGCTGACGACGCTCGCGGGCGCGACCTTGGCGACGCTCTGGACCTCGTTCGCGCAGACGACCGAAGAGTTCATGGTCGCACAGCTCGTCGCGCGCGCCTTCATCTACACGGAAGAACTCGTCTGCATCGTCGTCATCGCCGAGGAGTTCCACGAACGCGTGCGCGGGTGGGGCATCGGCGCGTTGGCCGCGCTCGGCGCCCTCGGTTCGGGCCTGGCCGCGATCGCCTTCGGCTTCGTGACGCTGCTGCCTTTCGGCTGGCGCGCGCTCTACTTCCTGGGCGCGATTCCGCTGCTCTACCTTTTATGGCTCAGGCGCTCTCTCCCCGAGACGCAGCGCTTCCGCGCCGAGAGAAGCGCCGCCAAGAGCGATCATCACGGCGTTTGGCGGCCGCTGGTCGGTCTCTTCGCGGACTATCCCGGCCGCATGGCGCTGCTCGTCGCGATGGCGATCCCCGCATCCTTCGCCGCCGCGAACATCATCACCTTCCTGTCGAAATACCTGCAAAGCACCCATGGCTGGCATCCGGCCCAAGTGTCGATGCTGATCGTCTTCGGCGGCATCGTCGGCATCTTGGGCGCAACGACCGCGGGCACGCTCAGCGATCGATACGGCCGGCGCCTGGTGCTGTCGGTGGCGATCGTCGCGTTCGTGGCCTGCTTCGCGGCGTTCTACGGCTTCGCCGCGGGGCCGCTGCTTGTCGTGCTTTGGGTTGTCGGCATCTTCGCTTTCCTCATGTGCGACGCCCTCATCGGCGCGTTGAGCGCGGAACTGTTCCCGACCTCGCACCGCACGCTCGCCTCGTCGGTGCGTTATCTATTTTGGATTCTGTCGGGTTCGGTCAGCCTCTATTTCGAAGGCATCCTCTACGACCGCACCGGCAGTCACGGCCTTGCTATCGCGCTTCTGCTTCTGCCGGGACCGCTCGCGCTGATCCCGATCTGGTTTCTGCCCGAACCCGCCAAGAAGTCGCTCGACGACATCGCCGCCGAGCGCATGCCGTGATCGACGTCGTCGCAGCGCTCGTTCCCGTCTTCGCCATCATCGCCGCCGGCGCCATCCTGCGCCGCTTGAACTTCATGGCCGACGACGCCTGGCGCGCCACGGAACGCATCACCTATTTCGTGCTCTTCCCCTGCTTCCTGTTCGGCGCCATCGCCTTTGCCGATTTCAAGGACGAACCGCTCGGCCGCCTCTCGTTGCTGCTTGCCGGCGCCATGATCGCAATGGCCGCACTGGTTTTTCCCTTCCGCGCAGCTCTCGAACTCGACGGCCCCGCCTTCACCAGCCTGTTCCAAGGCGCGGTCAGATGGAACAGCTACGTGGCACTCGGCGCCATCGCGGCCATTCTCGGGACCCAAGGCTTGGCGCTCGCGGCCATCGCGGTTGCGATCATGGTGCCCCTGGCGAACGCGTTGTGCGTTGCCGTGCTCGTGCGCCACACCGGCAACGGCGACACCGGCTTTGCCATGCTCGCCAAACAGCTCGCGCAAAACCCGCTGATCCTCGCCTGCATCGCCGGCATCGTGGTTCAAGCGCTCGGCCTGCCGATCCCGAACGTCGCCGCCACCACCATCGACATGGTCGGCAAGGCCGCACTGCCGCTCGGCCTTCTCGCCGTCGGCGCCAGCCTCGACCTAGGCCACGCCCGCGCACGGCCCTCGCCCATTGTCGCGGCGACGATCCTAAAATTGCTTGTCATGCCGCTGCTGGTGGCCGTGGGCGCCTGGGCACTCGGCATCGAGTCCACCGCGAAAACCGCGGCCTTGATCTGCGCCGCCGTCCCCGGCGCTTCGTCGTCCTACATCCTCGCCCGCCAACTCGGCGGCGACGCGCCCCTGATGGCCAACATCACCACGGTACAAACCCTGGCCGCGATGCTAACCATGCCCATCATGCTGTGGGCTTTGGCGTGATCAACCGAACCTGAGGGAAGAAGGTTCGCACACGGATCGGATCGCGAGTAATGAGTCGATACCCCGCGACGGCGGCATGTGCCCCGATAAAAAAATCCGGCAATGGCGAAAGCTTAACACCACCGCGTCTACGATACGCGCCATAGGCCTTTCCGGCCAGAAAGGCCATTTCATCCGTGATGGCTTCCTTAGTGAGCTCAGCCGGCAGAGCCGCCTCGATTTCCTCGATCTGCGCATAGCCGACCGAGACTTCGGCGAACACGACGACATTGATCGCGAGACGCGAGGATTCTGCCACCTCCGCCAAGGTGCGGCTCGACCATTCGAACCAAGTGGGGTCTTCGGTCACCACGTCGAGCAATACGCTGCTATCGACCAGCGTCGCCGTCATAGTTTGCGCGTGAGTGCCAGGATTTGATCCGTCGTCATCTTGATGGTGGCCGTGCCTCGCATGTGCTCGATCAGCTTGGCACCACGGCCGCACTTACCGACTTTTCGCGCCTTCACGATTTGCACCACCTTGCCGTCGAACTCGAAATCGACTTCCGTGTTCGGCAACAGCCCCGCGCGTTCGCGAATGTCGGCTGGAATCGTAACTTGACCCTTCGATGTAATCCGCATGAACCACCTCTTACTCTTACCAGTAAGAGTAATACATCGCCATGCGGTTTCAAGGTAACTGTGGGATTTAACCTGATTACGGCTTGCGAGACGCAACGCCGCCCCCTATACCCAGCCCCGCGATGACAGGCCTGTTTTCCCGCCAACATCTACTCGCCATCGCGCCATTGCAGCGCCGCGAGATCGAATCGTTGCTCGACCTCGGCAACGAATACGTCGCGCTCAACACCCAAATTCAGAAGAAGCGCGACACGCTGCGCGGCCGCACGCTGATCAACCTGTTCTTCGAGCCCTCGACCCGCACGCAATCCTCGTTCGAACTGGCGGGCAAGCGCCTGGGCGCCGACGTGATGAACATGTCGGTCGTCCAGTCCTCGGTGCGCAAGGGCGAAACGCTGATCGACACGGCCACGACCTTGAACGCGATGCGCCCCGACATCATCGTCATCCGCCATCAGGATTCGGGCGCAGTCGCCCTCCTTGCCGACAAAGTCTCGTGCTCGGTCGTCAACGCCGGCGACGGCGCGCACGAACACCCGACGCAAGCCTTGCTCGACGCGCTCACCATTCGCCGCCGCATGAAGCGCATCGAAGGCCTGACGGTCGCGATCTGCGGCGACGTGCTGCACAGCCGCGTCGCGCGTTCGAACGTGCACCTGCTGACCAAGCTCGGCGCCCATGTGCGCCTGGTCGCACCGCGCACCTTGATGCCCGCCGGCGCCGCGACCTGGGGCGCGGAAATTTTCACCGACATGCGCGAAGGCCTCAAAGACGCCGACATCGTCATGATGCTGCGCCTGCAGATGGAACGCATGACCGGCTCCTTCCTGCCCTCGCAGCGCGAATACTTTCATTTCTACGGCCTCGACCGCGAAAAGCTCGCGCTCGCCAAACCCGGCGCGCTTGTCATGCATCCAGGGCCCATGAACCGCGGCGTCGAGATCGACAGCGCCATCGCCGACGACATCGACCGCAGCCTGATCCACGAACAGGTCGAAATGGGCGTCGCCGTCCGCATGGCAGTGCTCGACGCACTCGCAAGGCAGTTGCCGAACGAAGAGCGCAAACCATGAGCGCCCGCACCGCCTTCATCAACGCGCGCCTGATCGACCCCGACACGAAATTCGACGGCCCCGGCGCATTGCTCGTCGAAGACGGCAAGATCGCCGACCTCGGTCCACGCCTTTTCAACGACGCAAGACCCGCCAACGCAGAGATTGTCGATTGCCAAGGCAAGGCGCTCGCCCCCGGTCTCATCGACATGCGCGTCTTCACCGGCGAGCCCGGTGCCGAACACCGCGAGACCTTGGCCTCGGCAAGCGCGTCCGCCGCGGCCGGCGGCGTCACGTCGTTAGCGATGATGCCGGTCACCGACCCCGTCATCGACGACGCGGCGCTCGTCGACTTCATCACGCGCCGCGCCGCCGCCAACGCGCGCGTGCGCATCTATCCGATGGCGGCGCTGACGAAGGGCTTGAACGGCACCCAGATGTCGGAGATCGGCTTGCTGAAAGAAGCTGGCGCCGTCGCCTTCACCGATGCCGACCGCACCGTCGCCTCGAGCCTGATCATGCGCCGCTGTCTTGCTTACGCGGCGAACTTCGACGCGCTTGTCGTCGCGCACGCCGAGGATCCCGCACTCGCGGCAGCCGGTCACATGAACGAAGGCGCCTATGCCGCGCGCATGGGCCTCGGCGGCATCCCCGCCGCCGCCGAAGCGATAGCCGTCGAGCGCGACATCCGCCTCGTCGAACTCACCGGCGCGCGCTATCACCTCGGTCAAGTCTCGACCGCTGCAGCACTCGACATCGTCGCCAAAGCAAAAGCGCGCGGCCTGACTGTCACCTGCTCGGTCTCAGCCCACCACTTGGTGCTCAACGAACAAGATGTCGGCGAGTACAAAACCTTCGCCAAAGTCTCGCCGGCTCTGCGCAGCGAAGACGATCGCAAGGCCACGGTCGAAGGCGTGCGCGCGGGCGTCATCGACACGATCGTCTCAAGCCACGACCCACAGGCCCCCGAAACCAAGCGCCTGCCTTTCGCGCAAGCGGCCTACGGCGCTGTCGGCCTCGAAACGCTGTTGCCGGCCGCCCTCTCGCTGCATCACGACACGCAACTGTCGCTGATCGACGTTCTGCGCTGCCTGACCGTCAATCCTGCGAAAATCCTACGCCTGCCTCAAGGCCGCCTCGCCAAAGGCTCGCCCGCCGATCTCGTGCTTTTCGATCCCGCCGCGCCGCTGAAGATCGATGCAAGCCATTTCCGCTCGCACTCGAAGAACTCGCCGTTCCATGGCCGATTGATGCAAGGTCGCGTATTACGCACAATGGTCGGCGGCAAAACAGTCTTTCAGGCGGCCTAAGACATGCTTGAATCCATCCTCGCACTCGCGGGCGGTTACGCGCTGGGCTCGATCCCCTTCGCCTACATCGTCACGACGCTGTTCGGCCTCGGCGACATCCGCCAGGTTGGCTCCGGCAATGTCGGCGCCACCAATGTTCTGCGCACCGGCAACAAACTCGCTGCGGCCCTCACGCTGATCGGCGATGTCGGCAAGGGCATCGTCGCGGTCCTCATCGCCAAACAATTCGGCGAGATCGCCGCGATGTCGGCGGCCCTCGGCGCCTTTTCCGGCCACATCTTCCCGGTGTGGCTTAACTTCAAAGGCGGCAAAGGCCTCGCGACGGGCGCGGGCATTCTCGCAGCACTCAACCTCCCCGTAGCCCTCATCGGCCTCGCCACCTGGATCACCGCCGCCCTACTCTGGCGCACCTCATCGCTCGCAGCCTTAGTGGCCGCCGCCGCGTCCCCGTTTTATATGCTCCTCTTCGGTCCATCGATCTACGCCGCCGGCGCCGCCGTGCTGGCAGCCCTGATCTTCCTCACCCACCGCGCCAACATCCGCCGCCTGTTGGCCGGACAAGAGCCGCGCATCGGCGACAAGAAATAGTGCGGCCTATTGCTTGCGGTTCGTCAGTTGCGACACCGTGAACAGCGTCACGGCAAAAACAATCATCGCGGCGATCACCGCACCGACATAGATCATTTCGCCGAAATCCATCGGACTTTTCTCCGTTCAAATCGTCGAGGACACCCTGGCGAATCCGCTGCAAACGCGCTTTGATCTGGGTCAACACAAGATGACCGATACGCCCCCCTTAATCTTGAGCGATGCAGAGCGCGTGGCGCGCTTGCGCTTGATCCGTGCCGGTTCGATTGGACCCGCGACGTATTGGGCCCTAATCGAGCGTTACGGCTCGGCGGAACGCGCCATAGGCGCCTTGCCCACGCTCGCGCGCAGATCGCCGAGGGCGCGGCCCATCATGCTGCCCTCGCTCGACGAGATCGACCGCGAAATCTCATCCACGACCAAATGCGGCGGCACGATCATCGCTTGCGGCGAACCCGATTTCCCGCCTGCGCTGGCCGCCCTTGACGCGCCGCCGCCCCTCATCACCGCGCTCGGCAACATAAAATTTCTCCAGCGCGACATCGTCGCCGTCGTCGGCGCCCGCAATGCCTCGGCTCTCGGTCAGCGTTTCGCGCGTGAACTTGCGCACGATCTTGGCGCGGCTGGAATGATCGTCGCCTCGGGCCTCGCGCGCGGCATCGACACCGCCGCCCACAAAGGCAGTTTGCAATCGGGCACGATCGCGGTCATGGCCGGCGGCATCGACGTCGTTTACCCGCCTGAAAACCAAGCGCTCCACAAAGAGATCGCCGAGCGCGGTGTAATCGTCACCGAGATGCCCTTCGGACTTCAGCCGACAGCCCAACACTTCCCGCGCCGCAATCGCATCATCTCGGGCCTGTCGCGCGGCGTCGTTGTCGTCGAAGCGACGCTCAATTCGGGCTCGCTGATCACGGCACGCCTCGCGGGCGAGCAGGGCCGCGATGTCTTCGCGGTCCCCGGCTCCCCGCTTGATCCCCGGGCAAAGGGCACGAACGGCCTCCTCCGCCAAGGCGCCATCCTGACCGAGAGCGCCGAAGACGTCTTGGCATCCTTGCGGCCACACCAATTGTCACCGTTGCACGAGAAACCGCGGACCCTTCCGGCATCGTCCGCACCGCAAAACACCGATGCGCTCCAGAACGAAATATTGCGCCGCTTGGGACCCGCTCCGGTTGAAATTGACGAGCTGGTTCGACTTCTCGGAGCGTCGCCGGCGGATATGTCGGCGGCGCTTTTGGACCTCGAATTCGCAGGCTCCTTGACCCGCCATCCCGGCCAAAAAGTCTCCCTCGCAAGCTGAATTAACCAACTAATAAGTTGATTTTGTTATGTTATTTCAAATGCCAGAACGCCCAACCCTGGCCGTTGGTTGACACCTTTACTAGATTTAGACCACTGTCCGCCGCCCAAAAGGGCCCCCCAAAGGAATAAAGCCAGAGTGGCAGCAAGCAATATCGTGATCGTCGAGTCGCCGGCCAAGGCGAAGACGATCAACAAGTACCTGGGCAACACATATAAGGTGTTGGCGTCCTACGGCCACGTCCGCGACCTGCCCGCCAAAGACGGCTCGGTTAAGCCAGACAGCGACTTCGACATGCTCTGGGAGATCGATCCCAAGGCCGCCGTGCGCCTCAATGAAATTGCCGCAGCCCTCAAAGGCGCCAAGAAACTGATCCTGGCCACCGACCCCGACCGCGAGGGCGAGGCCATTTCCTGGCACGTGCTGGAAATCCTAAAGCAAAAGAAGGCCTTGAAGGACATCGCGGTCGAACGCGTCGTCTTCAACGCCATCACCAAGACCGCAATCCTTGAGGCGATGGCCAACCCGCGCCAGATCGACGGCGAACTGGTCGATGCCTATCTCGCCCGCCGCGCGCTCGATTACCTCGTGGGTTTCAGCCTCTCGCCTGTGCTCTGGCGCAAGCTTCCCGGCGCCCGTTCCGCCGGCCGCGTCCAATCCGTGGCGTTGCGCCTCGTCTGCGAGCGCGAAGCGGAAATCGAAGCCTTCAAGAATCAAGAATACTGGACCGTCGACGCGGCGCTCAAAACACCGACCGGCGACAACCTGACGACGCGGTTGATCAAGCTGAACGGCGAAAAGCTCGAGAAATTCTCGCTGCCGAACGAAGCCTCGGCCGATCTCGCGCGCAAGGCGATCGAAGCTGGCAAATTCGCGGTCATCAGCGTCGAAGCCAAACCGGCACGCCGCAACCCATATCCGCCGTTCACCACCTCGACCCTTCAGCAGGAGGCAGCGCGCAAGCTCGGCTTCTCCGCCAGCCACACCATGCGCGTTGCCCAGCGCCTCTATGAAGGCGTCGATATCGGCGGCGAGACTGTGGGTCTCATCACCTATATGCGGACCGACGGCGTCGACATCGCGCCCGAAGCCATGACGCAAACCCGCAAGCTGATCGGCAAACGCTTTTCCGACCGCCATCTGCCCAGCGCGCCGCGCATCTACAAGTCCAAGTCGCGCAACGCCCAGGAGGCCCACGAAGCCATCCGCCCGACCGACGTCGACCGCGCACCCGAAATGCTGCGCGACATCGAACCGGACATGGCGCGCCTCTACGACCTGATCTGGAAACGGCTGGTCGCAAGCCAGATGGAAGCCGCCGAATTCGAGCGCACCACCATCGACATCGAAACCCCCGACGGCCGCACCGGCCTGCGCGCCAACGGTTCGGTCTTGATGTTCGAAGGATTCTTGGCGCTCTATCAGGAAGGCCGCGACGATCCGGCCGACGACGAAGACGGCGCGCGCCTGCCCAAAGTGACCAAAGGCGACGGCATGAATGTCGCCGAGGTCAAACCGGAACAACATTTCACCGAACCGCCGCCGCGCTTTTCGGAAGCCTCCCTCGTCAAGAAGCTCGAGGAGTTGGGCATCGGCCGACCGTCTACCTACGCCTCGATCCTTCAAGTACTGCGCGACCGCTCCTATGTGCGGATGGAAAAATCGCGCTTCATTCCCGACGACAAGGGCCGCTTGGTCACGGCGTTCCTCTCGAATTTCTTCGCGCACTATGTCGAATACGATTTCACCGCCAGCCTCGAAGACCGCCTCGACTTGGTCTCGGACGGCAAGTTGAACTGGAAGGAATTGCTGCGCGATTTCTGGACGGACTTCCACGCCGCCATCAAGGAAATCAGCGAGATCCGCATCACCCAGGTGCTCGATACGCTGAACGAAGTGTTGGGACCGCACATCTTCCCGGAGCAAGCCGACGGCAGCGATCCGCGCAAATGCAAAATGTGCGAGAACGGCGAACTGGGCTTGAGACTCGGAAAGTTCGGCGCCTTCATCGGCTGCTCGAACTACAAGGGCGAAGGCGACGGCAAGTGCAGCTACACGAGGCCGCTGGCCGGCAACGGCGACGGCGCCATGGAAACGCGCGTGCTGGGCGTCGATCCGGAGACGGGCTTGAGCGTCACGCTGCGCGCTGGCCGCTTCGGCCCCTACATTCAGCTGGGCGAAACCAGCAAGGAAAAGGACGCCGAGAAACCGAAACGCTCGAGCATTCCCAAGAACGTCGATCGCGCGACCTTGGAACTCGAGCAAGCGTTGAAGCTGCTTTCGTTGCCGCGCCAAGTGGGCCTGCACCCGGAAACCGGCGAGCCGATCACCGCAAATTTCGGCCGCTTTGGACCTTACGTCAAACATGACGGCGTCTTTGCCAATCTGGAAAGCGAGGAAGACGTCTTCACCATCGGCCTGAACCACGCCGTGACCGTGCTCGCCGAAAAGAAAGCCAACCCGCGCCGCCGCTTCAACGAACCCAAAGCGCTGAAGGAATTGGGACCGCATCCGGAATCCAAAGCCGTCGTCAAAATCATGAGCGGCCGCTACGGCGCCTATGTCACAGACGGCGAAACGAACGCGACGCTGCCCAAGGGCGCCGATCCCGCGACGCTGACGATGGATGCCGCACTCGAACTTCTGCGCGCCCGCGCCGAAATGGGCGGCGGCAAGAAGAAGCCGAAGCGCAAAGCCGCCAAAACGGCCAAGGCAAACGGCACGTCCAAAGCCGACGCCAAACCGGCGAAAGCCGAATCCAAACCAAAAGACAAACCGGCGCCCGCGCCGAAGAAGGCCGCGCCCAAGAAAAAGGTACTTGAAGCCACGTGAATAAAAAAAGACGCGAACCGCGAGAGCAAATAAAACGCGGAACCACACCAACGCGCGAAGACGTCCTAGCCTATCTCAGCCAACACCCCGCCGCCACAAAACGCGATCTGGCGCACCACTTCGACGTCAAAGGCAGCGATAAAGTCGCCCTGAAGCGTTTGCTGCGCGACCTCGAGGGCGAGGGCGACGTCAAACGCGGCCGCGGCAAGACAATGACGCGCACCGGCGACCTGCCCGACGTCACCGTGGTCGAAATCGTCGAGCGCGACGCCGACGGCGAAATGCTCTGCCGTCCCACGCAATGGGACGGCGACGCCAAGCCGCCCAAGATCATGCTCGCCCCCGGCGCGGACGGCGCCGTCGAAGGCCGCGCGCTCGGCATCGGCGAACGCTTCCTCGCGCGCCTGAAGCGCGTTGGCGACGGCTATGAAGCGCGCATCATCAAACGCCTGGGCATGAGCGCCCACAAGGCGCTGGGCGTTTTCCGCAAACTCGGCCGCCACGGCCGCATCGAACCCGTTGACCGCAAGACGCGTCACGACTTCATCGTCGGCGAAGGCGACACCGGCGGCGCACTCGACGGCGAACTCGTGCTTGGCGAGCCAATGGCCGGCCGTGAAATGGGCCAACCGCGCGCGCGCATCATCGAACGCATCGGCCGCATGTCGGAACCCAAGACCATCAGCCTGATCGCCATCCACGCCCACGGCATTCCCGATCACTTCCCAGCCGCCGTCATCGACGAAGCCGAATGCGCGAAAGCGGCCACGGTTGAAGACAGAGTCGACCTGCGAAAAATCCCGCTTGTCACCATCGACCCGCCCGATGCCCGCGACCACGACGACGCCGTGTGGGCCCAACCCGACGAAGACCCCGCCAACAAAGGCGGCTTCAAGGCGATCGTCGCCATCGCCGATGTCGCCTTCTATGTGCGCCCGAACTCAAGCCTCGACCGCGAAGCGATCAAGCGCGGCAACTCGTGCTACTTCCCCGACCGCGTCGTGCCCATGCTGCCCGAACGCCTGTCGGCCGACCTGTGTTCGTTGAAGGAAAAACAGGATCGCGCCATTCTCGCCTGCTACATGACATTCGACGCGAACGGCAAAATGAAAAGCCACCGCTTCGAACGCGCGCTGATGCGCTCGGCGGCGAGCCTCAGCTATAACGAAGTTCAAGAGGCGCTCGACGGCAATCCGAACGACAAGACCGGGCCACTTCTGAATCCGATCCTAAAGCCGCTTGAAGCCTGTTATCGCGTCTTGTGCAAAGCGCGCGAAAAACGCAGCCCGCTCGATCTCGATCTGCCGGAACACAAAATCGAGCTGGGTGCCGACGGCCGCGTCAAATCGATCGGCGTGCGCGAACGCTACGACGCGCACAAACTGATCGAAGAATTTATGATCCAGGCCAACGTCGCCGCCGCCGAAGCTTTGGAAGCCAAGCGCTCGCCATTGGTCTTCCGCATCCACGCTCCGCCGTCGATGGAAAAACTTCACGCCCTCAGCGACTTCCTGGGCACGATGAACATCACCCTGTCCAAGGGCCAGACGATCACGACCGCCAACTTGAACAAGATCCTGGCCGCGGCGAAAAACACGCCCAACGCCGACCTGATCAACGTCGTCATGCTGCGCTCGCAAAGCCAAGCCGAATACAACCCCGACAACATCGGGCACTTCGGATTGTCTCTGCACCGCTATGCCCACTTCACTTCGCCGATCAGGCGCTACG
This sequence comes from Alphaproteobacteria bacterium, assembly GCA_031413635.1. Taxonomy (GTDB): domain Bacteria; phylum Pseudomonadota; class Alphaproteobacteria; order Micropepsales; family Micropepsaceae; genus SZUA-430. The sequence continues at coordinate 14,054 of JANOFM010000117.1, forward strand.
CCGACCTCATCGTCCATCGCGCCCTGATCCGCGCCTACAAACTCGGGGCTGGCGGCCTCAACGACAGCGAAATCGACAAGCTGGCGCATACCGCGCAGGACATCTCGGCCGCCGAACGCCGCGCCATGGCGGCCGAACGCGACTCCAACGACCGCTATATCGCGGCCTTCATGTCCGATCGCGTGGGCGCGGAATTCGCGGGCAAGATTTCCGGCGTCACCCGCTTCGGCCTCTTCGTGCGCCTGGCCGAAACCGGAGCCGACGGATTGGTTCCGGTGCGCTCGCTCGGCCGCGAATTCTTCAACCATAACGAACGTGAGCATGCGCTCGTCGGCGAACGCTCCGGCCTCACCTTCCGCTTGGGCGACAAGGTGCGCGTGCGCCTCGAAGAAGCCACGCCACTCACCGGCGGCTTACGTTTCGAGCTGATCGACGGCGGCAAACCCGGCTCGCCCTCGCGCGCAAAGAGCCCGAAGAAAGAGTTCAAACGCCCCGGCAGACGCCGCTGACTCCACAGCCAAACGTAAACAAACTCTTGAACTACGGTTCGGCAACCATTACTTGCTACGATTCTCAAGACGCACACGCACGTGCCGCTGGCCCAATCTCGGTTATGCAACGACGGAAGCGTCCTTTTTGATCACGCCGGCGGCAAGCCGGGTCATTAAGGGTGTTGACGATGTTTGCAACGAACCGGGGCGCAACCGCCCGCCTGAGCAATTTCGATTCCCGCAAAGCCCGCGACGCAGCACAAACCGCGGCGTTGAAAACAATCGCGCGCATCGCCCGCGGAGCCGAATTGCCCGGCGAACGCGGCGGTCTGCCGCCGAAGATCGCGCGCTTCCTCGAAACCGCGAGCATCCCCTCGCCTTGCCTGATCGTCGACGTCGACATGGTCGAGCACCACTATCGGGAGCTGGCGCACGCCTTACCGGCCGCGCGCATTTTCTATGCCGTCAAAGCCAACCCCGCCGATGAAGTCGTCGCGCGCTTGGCGTCCCTCGGCTCGAACTTCGACACCGCCAGCATCGGCGAAATCGACCTCTGCCTGAAACGCGGCATCGCGCCCGAGCGCCTGTCGTTCGGCAACACGATCAAGAAACAGCGCGACATCGAGCACGCCTTCAGACGCGGCGTACGCCTGTTCGCCTTCGACAGCGAAGCCGAATTGCAAAAGCTCGCCGAAAGCGCGCCGGGATCCAAAGTCTTCTGCCGCATCCTGGTCGACTGCGACGGCGCCGAGTGGCCGCTCTCGCGCAAGTTCGGCTGCGAGACGGCGATGGCCGAGGATCTGCTCGTGCGCGCCAAGGCGCTCGGCCTCGACCCCTACGGCATTTCCTTCCACGTCGGTTCGCAGCAAACCGACCTCGCCCAATTCGACAAAGCGATCGCGCAAGGCGCCGAACTTTTCGTCAACCTCGCCGCGCGCGGCGTCACGTTGCGCATGATCAACATCGGCGGCGGCTTCCCCTCGCGCTATCACAGCGACGTGCCCGCGATCCACGCCTATGGCGAAGCGATCCGCGCCTCCCTCGCCCATCGCTTCCCCACGAACCCGCCGGACCTGATCGTCGAGCCCGGCCGCTGCATCGTTGGCGATGCCGGGGTCATCCAGAGCGAAGTCGTGCTCGTCTCGTGCAAAGGCGGCGGTGACGCGCGCCGTTGGGTCTATCTCGATGTGGGCAAATTTCACGGCCTCGCCGAGACGATGGACGAGGCCATCAAGTACCGCCTCCTCACGCCCCACGAGGGCCAAGAAACCGGCGCCGTCGTTCTCGCGGGCCCAACCTGCGACAGCGCCGATATACTTTATGAAAAAGCCGGCTACCGCCTGCCGCTGGCGCTCAAAGCCGGCGACAAGGTGATCATCCTCTCGACCGGCGCCTACACGACCACGTACTCCAGCATCGCCTTCAACGGCATGCCGCCGCTGGCGAGCGTGTGTATTTAGCTCGACGCAGCAATCGACCGCGCGCGTTTGACCTGCTCGACGCGCGCGCCATCCTTGCCCTGACGCGCAGCGCGTAAACACCTCGACAGCGTCGCGATCGAAGCACCGTCCGAACCGCCCAGCCAGGCCTTGCACGGCTGCGCCGCCGGTACCGGACGCAACACCTCGACCGGCGCCACATAGCCCACGCACTCGGTCCAGTCGCCGTTCGTGCAGCCCTGCGAGCGCGGATCGCTTTGCAGGTCGTCGGCGCGAACCGCGTCGAACGCAAACCACAACGCCACCCCGGCCGCTGCACCCAAGACGATCGCAATCGCGCGTTTAACCATAGCGAGCCTCGTTTCCGTGCCGGCCTGGGACACCAAGTCCGCAAAGCCGGCGCAGCTGAGGTCGGTGCTGCAGTCCCCGTGCCGTTTACCTTGCCGTTTGCGACGTCCGCAGAAGCGCCAGAAGCGCGACTGCTTAGTACCGCATGCTCAAAACAAGCCGCACGTCCGCGCCAGGAAGCACAACCTCGTCCTTGTTGAACGCGACGTGATTGCGAATCTCCTCATCCGTCAGGTTGCGCCCGATCAGACTGACGTTGATCTCGCCCCCGTCCTCGTGCTTCGCCGCATGCCACGTCACGCCGGCGTCAAGGCGCGTGTAGCCGTCAGTCGGGTTTTCGAGCGCCGCGACATCGTCCTGTTCGAACGCGTGCAGCAATCGCGCATAAGCATCGATGATCGGTCCTTCGAAGCGCAAGCCGCCACCGGCGCGCACGGGAGGAATGCGCGGCACGTTGCCGCCGCCGTCGAGCTTTGCGCGCACGGTGTCGGCCATCAGATCGAGCGAAAGTTCGCCCTCCCCGATGGCGGCGAGCAGCATCGCCGCTTGGAACTCGCCGCCCGTGAACGTCGCGTCCCGCTTCACATAGATGAGTTCGCGCAAGTCGGCGCTGAGATCGGGGTGGAAGGTGCCGTCCTCCTCGTACGAATTGCCGGTCAACTGGCCGAAGATGAAGCCCTCGAAGTCGGTATGGAACACCGTGAGTTCCGCCGTGACCCTCGGCAGCGACAGCCGCGCGTTCGCTTCCAGGTTCAGCGCCTTCTCAAGATCGAGCGTCGGATCGCCGATGGCGAACGTTGCGTCCGCCTCGTGCGGCCCGCGCGCGTAGAGTTCGACCTGATTCGGAGCGCGTTCGGCATAGAACGCGTTGAGGCCGAAGCTCAGCTCTTCACTCGCCTTGATCAGCATTCCGGCGCTCGCACTGACCGGTTCGAATTCGCGCACGGTGAAGATATCCGTGATTGGCGTGCCCTCGACCTCCGTGCTTTCGTAGCGCGCGCCGAATTCGAGCGTCACATGTCTTCCGATCGGTGCGTCGGCAAAGCCGAAAATACCGAAAGAGTCCGTGACCGTAGGCAAGAGAAAATCTTCGCCCTCGCCCAGCGCCGAAAACTTGCGGCTCTGGAGCTGCACGCCGACGGCGGCGGCCGAGAGCGGCCCGATCTCGCCATGCACGAGTTCGCTTCGAATTTCGTATTGCTCGTCGATGAAGGTCGACGCCGGCCCCGTAACCGGAAGTACTTCGTCATGCGCGTAGTCCGAGACGCCGGCATTCACGCGAAACGCGGTGAAGCCCGCGAACGGATTTGCCCACTCGGCCGCGAACAACCCCTTGTCCTGTCGCATGTCGATGAACGCGTCTTCGCCCGGGATTCCGTATTCGCTTTCGAAATGCACATAAGCCCCGCCGATATGCCCCGAAGAGCCGACAAACGCGCCGCCCGCCGAGTAACCCAATCCGTCGGCGGCGGTGTTCGTCATCGTTCCCGGCGCCGTCGGGATACTGTAGTCGCCGTGATCCTGTTTCACCCCATCGACGTGCCAGGCGAAATTGCCGAAATGCCCGTCGGCGAGCCCCGCGATTTCGGACGACGAGTCGACCGAACCGGCGGCGAAGTGCAGATCGCCCGCAAGCGGCCCGCCGGTAAGCACGGACGGAATACGGTTATTGATCGCGTTGACGACGCCGCCGATCGCCTGACTGCCGTAACGCAAGGTTGCCGGTCCGCGCACGATCTCGACGCGCTGCATCGCAAGCGGATCGATCGGCACGCCGTGATCCGCGCTGATGTCCGACACGTCGAAACTACCGAGCCCGTTTTCAAGTACGCGCACGCGCGACGCATCGAAGCCGCGAATAACCGGCCGCCCCGCTCCGGCGGCAAAGCTCGTGCTGGTGACGCCCGGAATCTGGGCCAGCGCGTCGGCGATATTGAGTCCGCCGTTCTTCGTCAGGTCGTCGCGGTCGGCTGTCCCGACCGTCGTGGCAAATTGATCGCGCGACTTCGCCAAGGGCGATGCCGTGACGATGACCTTTTCGATTCTCTCGGCTTTCTCAGGAGGTGGTTGGTCCTGCGCGGCTGCAACCGAACTGACAAGAATCATGGCGGCACTGGCGGCAAGCCGCTTCTTCAAACTGAATGACATTGAGAGACCTCTGACACCGATGAGATACGGATGCCAAGCCAACCGGCCGGTGCGAGACGCACGAGCGCGGACGGCTCAGCCTTTCAGGCTCGTGTCAGAGAGCAGGTGGCGCGCGGCTTCGCCAAGCCGCGGTAAAGCGTTCGACGGCGATGATGCGCTCGTCGTGCGGGACCGGGAATGAGTCGAGCACGGGAAGGAAAATACTATACGACGCGCCGATGAATCCGCTGGTCAGCGACGCCGCTTGGCAGATTGGGCACTTCGCGGCATCGTCGCCCTGATGCTGCGAACCCGCGTCGGACGCGGGTTGCAAGACGACCCCTATCTTATGGTCGACACTGCTAAACGAGGAGCCGTCCGTCCGGCCGTTCCCGTGAAAGTGCGATGTGGTGACGATAGTTTGCGCAACGAACGCCAACAGCAAGGCAAAGACGAACGCGTTCTCACGCGCGCCAATCGTCGCCCATTTCAGCCGGTTCAGCCAACGCCCTCGCATGCGAGAATGCTACACGCCCGGAAACGGACACCGCAAGCGCAAATCGGCCGACAACCTGCCGGTACGGCCCGCACGATGCCGTGAAACGGCCACTGCCGACGTGCCGCCACCCCTCCCACCAACCCATTGGGCAACCAATATACTGGCCGTGACCCAGCCGATTCTGCGGTCGCACAACCGTCGCATGAAGGAGAACCCGCATGTCCGAAGCCAAACTGGCCCTGCCCTCCAAGGAAAATCACTTAGCCGACACCACCTCCGGCTGGCTGATGCTGGTCGTCCTGTTGGCGATGTTCCTCGCCGGCATCGCGCTCGTCCGCATACCGATCGTCGGTGTACCGATCATCGTCGCGGCCGTCTTCATGGCGATCGGCTTTCTCGTGTTGAAGCCGAACGAGTCGGCCGTGCTCACCTTGTTCGGCCGCTATGTCGGCACCGTGCGGCGCGAAGGATTTCACTGGGTCAACCCGTTCTTCGCCAAGCAGAAGATCAGCTTGCGCGTGCGCAACTTCACGACCCCCACGCTCAAGGTCAACGACAAGATCGGCAACCCCATAGACGTGGCGGCCGTCGTCGGCTGGCTCGTGCGCGACACGGCGCAAGCAGCCTTCGACGTCGACGATTTCGAGAGCTACATCAAGACCCAGTGCGAAATGGCATTGCGCGACGTCGTCTCGACCCACCCTTATGACGAAAAAAAAGACGAGCACGTCTCGTTGCGCGGCAACACGGCGGCGGTCTCCGACCTGCTCAAGGAATCGCTTCAGCGTTCGATCGACGTGGCGGGATTGCAAATCCTCGAAATGCGCATCACGCATTTGGCCTACGCGCCCGAAATCGCAAGCATCATGTTGCGCCGCCAGCAAGCCGAAGCTCTGATCCAAGCCCGCGAAAAAATGGTCGATGGCGCCATCGGCATGGTCAAGATGGCGCTCGATCGCTTTCAGTCCGAAGGCATCACCGACATGACGTCCGCGCAAAAAGCGGTACTCGTCTCGAACATGATGATGGTCTTGCTCAGCGACGAAGGGGCGCAACCCGTGATCCCGACGGCGACGGCGTAAGCCGATCGGACGAAACGCTCAGGCTTAATTCGTCTGCAGGTTGCGTCGCTGCGGCAGTTCCGTACACACAATGAATGCGCGAAGTCGGCGTGCTAGGAGCACCCCTGTCCGTGCTGCGTCGGGGAATTTCATGCGCCGCTTCTTGGCTATCGCAACCATCGCCGACCTTACCAGACCCGCACCCGCGCCTTTGGCTCAAGGTACAGCTTCTGCCCTGGCAACACATCGAACGCGTCGTACCACGCATCCATGTTGCGGACGGTGGCGATGCGGGTGCTTTCCGGCGCGTGATCGTTGCCGGCGACTTGGGTTCGTAGCGCGTCGTCGCGGATCTTGGCGCGCCAAGCTCTCGCAAAGCCGATGAAGAACTGCCTGTCGTGCTGGCGCACATAGGCTTTGTCGGCGATCTTACTGCCCAGCGTGCCCCGGTAGGCGTCGAAGGCCGCAGCCAAGCCTCCCAGGTCGGCCAGGTTCTCGACGAGCGTGAGCTTGCCGTTGATCGAGGTGTCCGGGAACGGGCGGTAGGCGGAGAACTGATCGACCAACGCTGCGGTCGATGCCTGATACCGCGATGTGTCCTCTGGCGTCCACCAGCTTCGGTTGCGCCCTCCCGGTTCGTATTGCGCGCCGAGCGTGTCGATGAAGTGACTGATCTCGTGACCGACGATGGCACCGATCGCGCCATAGTTCGCCGCGTCCGATGCCGCCGGATCGAACTTCGGCGCTTGCAACAGCGCGGCTGAAAAGTTGTACGCATTGAGCTGGAACACCAGCACCGCACCGACTTTCTGCGGTGCGATCTGCCATCGGGTCCTGTCCACCGGCCGACCGAGCCGGGCCAGGGCCTGGCGATAGCTGCGATCCGCGACGCGCTGAAGATTTCCCATTGCGTCCCCTGGATCGACGGTGAGGTCCGAATAGTCTTGCCATTTTTCCGGATAACCAACGCCGAAATACAACGCCTTCAACTTGGCCAGCGCCACGGACTTCGTACTGGCCGACATCCACGTCACGGCCTCGACCCGCTGGCGGAACGCCGCGAGGACGTTGGCCACGATGGCTTGCACCCTGGCCTTTTGCTCGGGAGGGAAGTGGCGTTCGACGTACATCCGTCCAACGGCTTCACCCATAGCCGATTGGGTTGCATCGAGCGCGCGGGAAGCGCGTGTGGTCTGCGCCTTGCCGCCGCCGTACAGCGCCAAGGACTTCTCGGCAAAGGCGCGCGGCAACACGTCGGCGTTGCGAGCGACGACATGGAAGCGCAGGTAGTCCTTCCACACCTCCAGCGGCTGTAACGCAACCAACGCGGCTGCGCCTATTACCGCGCTGGGCTGCCACACCACCAACGCGTTCTGCTCTTTCAATCCCGCGGCTGCGAAGAATGCCGACCAGTCCATGCCCGGCGCCTTTCGCGAAAAGTCGGCGCGGCTCCACAAATTGTTGGCGTTGCGGTCGTTGGCGGAGGCCTCGCCAGTGGCGTGGCTCTGCGCGATGGCGGTTTCCAGAGCCATCACCGCTTCAGCCCGTTGTGACGAACCGTCGAAACCGGTGAGCGCAAGCATGCTGGCGATATAGGCTTTATAGGTGGTTCGCTGCGCCTGCATCCGCGGCTCGGCGCTCACGTAGTGGTCGCGGTCGGGAAGGCCGAGCCCGCCCTGCACCAAGACGGCGACATAGGCCGTCTCGCCGTTATTGCCTTCTTCCACCGCCAGACCGAGAACGTGAGAGGAGTCGTAGATGCCCCAATTCAACGGATCGACATCGGCACGCAGCCCACTACCGAGCAACCGGGCCAACGCGACCTTGTCCTGCACGCGATCGATGCTGTCGAACAGCGGCTTAAGCGGCGCGATGCCCTTGGCTTCGATGGCGGCCTCGCTCAAATAGGCGGCATGAAAATCGGCCACCTTGCGCGCGGTCGTACCAACTGGCGCAGCGCCGGCATCGTCCAGCAGTTTCGCGATGTGTCGTTGGGTCAGTGCATCGATCTCGGTGCGGGCGCTCCAACGATCCTTGCCTGCGGGGATCTCAGTAGCTTTCAGCCAGGCGCCGTTGGCGTAGGCGAAGAAGTCGTCGCCCGGTTTGATATTGGCGTCCACGCCGTCGTGCCCGGACGGCGTCCCCTCGTCGATCGGTTGCGCGCGGGCCGCGGGCGCGAGCCCCCACCAAAACGTCGTGGCCACACCGATCACCGACAGGACGCCTCTAACAGTCAACATGGGTGTGGCCTTTTGAATTTGAATGTCGGGATGACGGCGCCAGGCTAGGAGGTCCACGCCCCCCTGTCGTGCCGCGCGCCGACACATTTCGATCAAATTCAGACATTAGCCCATACTAAGATCTGGGCAATTACAGTATGTATCGCCCAGGAGGCAGTGTCCGAAAATGATCGCAAGCTCCCATCTCATCGACCTATTGTTCGTCATCGCGCCACATTCCCTGCTGCTCGACATCGCCGGGTCCGCGGAGGCATTTCGCCTGGCCAATCTGCATCGCGACAGACGCGGCTTGCCTCCGCGCTTTCGCTTGCGCTTCACCGGCCCTGCCGCCACCGCACCGACCTCCGTCGGGCTCACGCTTGTCGATCTCGAACCGTTTCCGCAGGCACTGAGCGTGCCGACCTGGGTCGTTCTGGTCGGCCAACCGAGCGCACACGCAAGCGATGTCACGCCGGAAATCATCGTGACCGCGCAATGGCTGAATCAGACAATGCACAAATCCCTGCTTGGTCCAGACGCGCCGCACCGCTTGGTCACGATCTGCTCCGGTGCGCTGCTCGCGGCGCGTGCCGGCCTGCTCGCAACGCGCCGCTGCACCACGCACCACGAACTTCTAAGCACGTTACGTAGGTTGGCGCCCAAAGCGCAGGTGGTCGATAACCGCGTGTTCGTCGTCGACGGGCCGCTCGCGTCCAGCGCCGGCATCACGGCCGGCATTGATCTGGCGTTGCATCTGATTGCCGAGGAATGCGGCGAGGCGCTGGCGGCAAGCGTCGCCGAAGACATGGTGGTCTACATGCGGCGCTCGTCACGCGATCCGGAACTATCGCCCTTTCTCGAGCATCGCCGCCATCTGCACGCGGCCGTCCGCCGGGTGCAGGATGCCATCATCGAAAAGCCCGAGCGCGACTGGAACATGGCCGCGTTGGCCGCTGTCGGCTTTGCCACCGAGCGCCACGTGCTGCGCTTGTTCGTCGACCACGCCGGCGTGTCGCCGCTGCGCTATCTACAATCCATCCGGCTCGAGCGAGCGCGACAATCTCTCGAACGCGGCGCGAGCGTCACGCATGCCGCCGAGGTCGCGGGCTTCCGGTCGAGCTTGCAATTCCGCCGCGCCTGGAGCCGCAAATGGGGCGGCTCACCGCGCGACGCCGCGCGCGCAGCTGACGCAGGGCGCAAACGTGAACCGTATGAGACGCGCAAGCCCCAAGTTTGGCCGCTCTCAACCGGCTAACGCAAGCGGCGTATCCTTGTAACTATGCGACTGCCGCCGCCACCGCGCCCTTCGATGCGATCGCCGGTCGCAAAGTTACACAGTTTCAAGATTTGCACCCATGCCCGGCTCATGCTTCAACCATGGCAACTCGCCATTGGAAGAAGCATGTCGACCCGCCCCGTCAAACCGCGTCATGCCGCGTCGCTCGTGCTCACGCGCAAGCGCGACGGTGTCACCCAAATTCTGATGGGACGCCGTCCCGCCAAAGCC
>JANOFM010000118.1:0-2899 GCA_031413635.1 Alphaproteobacteria bacterium
TGCGCCCGCTGCTCGCCATGAACGGCCAGCTGTCTTACGTCCACCACGTCTGCCAACGCCTGACCGAAGCGCTGAAGCGCCTGCCCTCGCTCTACCTCAGCGACGAAAACGTCCGGCGCGTCATCGCCATCACACCGGGCGAGGAAGCCTGGCTACGCGACACCTGGACCGAAGCGCATCAACGCAACAACACCGTCTACGGCCGCCTCGATGCGGTGTGCGACTTCACCGCCGCCGGTTGGCAAGACACGCTGCATTTCATGGAGGCCAATCTCTCCGGCGTCGGCGGCATCAACTATTCGCCGCTGGCCGAAAACCTGGTCATGCGCGACATCGTTCCCACCCTGCTCGCCCACGACCCGGCGCTGCGCATCGAGCTGCCGCGCGACCAGCGCGATCTGTTCATCCAAGTTCTGATCGACCACGCCCGCGCCATCGGCCGCAACGCCTGCCGCCTCTGCTTCATCGAACCGAAATACGCCGAAGACGGCATCAACGAGCAATCGGTCCTCTCCGCCTATCTCGCCAAGCGCCACAATCTCACCATCACCCACGCCGACCCGATCGAACTGCGCATTAAGGACGGCGACGTCTATTACGGCGACGAGTGCGTCGACGTCGCCTATCGCGACTACGAAACCCGCGACCTGATCGAACTGGAAGCCGAGCAAGGAAAGCCGCTCGAGGCCATGCGTCTGCTCTTCAAACAGAACCGCATCATCTCCTCCCTCGTCGGCGATTTCGATCACAAGAGCTGCTGGGAGATTCTTACCGACCCCGCCATCGCCGAAAAATATTTCAGCGCCGAGGAATGCCGCCTGTTCCGCCGCCACGTGCTGTGGACCCGCGTCATCGCCGACCGCAAGACGACGTTGCCGCACAATGCCGAAGGCGGCCTGCTCGAATTCATCCGTACCCATCGCGATCAACTGGTGCTGAAGCCGAACCGCTCTTACGGCGGCGAGGGCGTCACCATCGGCGCCTCGACCGAACCGGCCGAATGGGAACGCCTGCTGCACGAGGCCGTGACGAACGCGACCGACCCGGAACTGTCGTGGGTCGTGCAATCGGCAACCGTTCTGCCCGTCGCCGAATTTCCCATCGTGGGCAAAGACGGCCGCGTCTTCGGCGAACCCTTCTACGCCGTCATGGGTTTTGCGCCGACGGAAAACGGTCTCGGCATCATGTGCCGCGTCAGTCAAAAGCAAGTCGTCAACGTCGCCCAGCACGGCGGCATGGCGGCAGTCCTCGTCGCCCACCCGCCCGCCGAATTGCGCATGCCCAAGCGTTCGATGGGACGAGCCGACGGCGTCGAAAAGGCTTTGCGCAAGAACATCGCCGAGATCCTTCACCTCGACAACGCCATCGCCGTCTTGGAATGGGACGAGGAAACCGTGCTGCCCTCCGGCGGACGCGAGGAGCGCGGCGAACAACTGGCCGCCCTCGAAGGCACACGCCACGCGTTGCTCACCTCCGATCACCTCGGCGACCTGATAGAGGAAGTGGCGCTCGAACGCGAGAACGACGATCGCTGGCGCCGCGAACTCGAACTTTTGCGCGACCTTCGCAAAAGCGAAATCGCCATGCCCGCCGATCTGGTGCGCGCCTTCGCAAACGCCCGCTCGCGTTCGGCCGGCGCCTGGGAACGCGCGCGCGACAAGAACGACTTCAAACTGCTGGCCCCCGCACTCGCCGAAACGGTCAAGCTGCTGCGCGAGTCCGCCAAGGCGCTCGACCCGGCGGCCGATCCCTACGACATCCTGCTCGACGAATACGAACCCGGCATGACGCGCGGCCGCATCGAGCCCGTGCTCAACGATCTGCGTGCGCGCCTGGTGCCAGTGGTGCGCGCGGCGGCTGACAAGACCGCTTCCTGGCCCGCCAAGCTGATGCATGCGCGAAAATTCCCCGAGGCCAAGCAATGGGATCTCGCGCGCGATCTGCTCGCCACGACCGGCTTCGACTTCGCCCGCGGTCATCTCGACCGCGCCACTCATCCGGGAACCACGGCGGTCGGCTTCGACGACGTACGCCTCGCGCTACGAACGAAGGACGACGACCTCGCCGAAGCGATCTTGACCACGCTGCACGAAGCCGGCCACGGACTCTACGACCAAGGCTTCGCCGGGCACGATCGCGGCACCCTGCTCGCCCAAGCCCCCTCGATGGGCCTGCATGAATGCCAAGCCCGCCTCTGGGAAAACCACGTCGGTCGCGCGCAAGAATTTTGGACCTACTTCTTCCCCAAAATGCGCGCCACCTTGGGCGACAGCGTCATGGGCCTCGACGCCGAGAAATTCTATCAAGCGACGAACCGCGTCGCCCCGACGCCCATCCGCGCCAGCGCCGACGAACTCTCTTACCACCTGCACATCCTGCTCCGATACGAACTGGAAACAGCGTTGATCTCGGGCGACCTCGCCGTCAAAGACCTGCCCCCGGCCTGGAACGAGAAAAGCAAAACGCTGGTCGGCGTGGCCCCAGCAACCGATCGCGAAGGCGTCCTGCAAGACGGCCACTGGGCGTCGGGCATGTTCGGCTATTTCCCGACCTACACCTTGGGCAGCCTCTATGCCGCCCAACTGATCGAAACTTACGAACGCGATCGCAAACTCGCCGACGAAATCGCCGGCGGCAACTTCAAACCCTTACGCACTTGGCTCAAACACCACGTCTACAACGAAGGCGACCGCCTCCCCGCCGAAGATCTCATCAAAAAAATCACCGGCAAAGGCCTAGACACCGCCGCGTACTTCCGACACGTCGAACGGAAATTTGGCTGATAAAATCAGCCTATGAGACGCATCGCAGGACTGATCATGCGGCCGCTCTTTTTCGCCAAGTGGAAGAGCACGGCAATACCGAGCGCGACCACAACTATGGTAACGACGGAATCCTC
>JANOFM010000119.1:0-5644 GCA_031413635.1 Alphaproteobacteria bacterium
GTTCTTCACTCATCGCGCCGAGGCCATCAAGCGGGACTTGCGGGAATTATTCCGCGTGGGGCGCATGTCGCTCGCCATCGGCGTCAGCGTGCTGATCGCCTGTGTCGTCGCCGCGCAATACGCCGAAACCGTGATCGGCAGTGCGCCGCTGGGGCGCATTGTCCAGGAGAGTCTGATTATCATGGGTTGGGTCGCAAACTGGAAGCCGCTTGAGATATTTCTTTACGATTGGTGGCCACTCGTGCGCCGGCGCAACCTTTACTTGCGGCTCGCCGCGGCAAGGGTCGATCTGAAAGCCCTTCCATCCGCGGCAATTTGAAGGAACGCCAGCACATGTCTGACATCGAACGTTGGCGCGAGGAGATCGGTTCGGCGTGGCTCTACCGCGAGGTGGCAGCGGCCGAAAGCGATACGAAGATCAGCCAATTGTTCCGCGACCTTGCGGTTGCGGCCGAACGCCAGGCTGCCATCATCGCCCGATCCTTGGCGACTGAGCCCCCCACGTTCCGCCCCGAGCTCAGATCGCGTCTCGTTGCGGCGGTCGCGCGCGCGCTCGGGCCGCGCCGCTGCAGATCGATCTTGGCGGCGTCCAAAATACGAGGGCTTTCCGCTTACGACAGTGCGGTTATGACTGGTCATGTCATGCCGACGAACGTGCGCGACATCGGCGGGCGGCATCGCGGCGGAGGCGGTGGCGCGTTGCGGGCCGGCGTTTTCGGGGTCAACGACGGACTGGTATCGAGCGCCTGCCTGATCTTGGGCGTTGCCGGTGCAGGCGCCAGCCCGCAAGTCATAATCTTGACGGGCGTCGCCGGTTTGCTTGCCGGCGCATTCTCGATGGCGGCGGGTGAATTCGTCTCGATGTTGTCGCAACGCGAGATGTTCGAATATCAAATCGGGCAAGAACGCGACGAACTCGAACGCTACCCCGCGGAAGAGGCCGAGGAACTCGCCTTGATCTACGCGGCGCGCGGCGTGCCGCTCGACGAGGCGCGGGCGATCACGACTAGGCTCGTCGCCAACCCCCAGCAGGCACTCAACACACTGGCCCGCGAGGAGTTGGGTTTGAACCCCGACGATCTCGGCTCGCCCTGGATCGCGGCGATCTCCTCCTTTATCGCGTTTGCGCTGGGAGCAATCCTGCCGCTGGCGCCGTTCCTCCTGGGCGCCGGAACGCAGGCCGTGACGATTGCGGCGGGGTTGTCGGGCTGCGCGTTGTTCGCCGTCGGCGCTTTGCTCAGCCTGTTTTCGGGGCGCAATGCCTTGTGGGGCGGCGCGCGCATGTTGCTCATCGGCGGTATCGCCGGTGCCGCGACATTCGGGATCGGGTCGGCGCTCGGCGTCAGCGCGGTCTAAGGTCTACGGCACGCGCGGTGCGGGGTTTTCCTCGGTCGCGATCGAATCCAGAAATGTCATGAAGGCGTCGATCTCCGCGTCGTTCAACTTCATCGGCGGCACGCGCGCGTCGGCCTTGTCGTGTTCGACGATGATGCCGGTCTTCAGCGCATCGCGAAGTTGCCCGCGCCACCAACGCCGTCCGAGATTGCGAAACGACTGGGCGCCAGGGTAAGGGCTTGTGTCGTTGGCACCGATTGCATGACAGCGCGCGCATCGCTGCTCAACAAGTGCTTGTCCGGGGTCGCGCGTTTGCACGGACTGCAGATAAGCAATGAGGGAATCGGTCGCCGCTGGGTTGAACTGGAATTGCGGCATCGGTTCATGCGCCACGCGAATGCCCTCGTTCAACTCGGTCGCCAGGACTTCGGCATTGTAGCGGCTCAGCAGCGAACGAAAATGCGGCGCTGCCGGGTTGGGACTGTTGCCGTCGCGCCCGACGGCGTGACACCCCGCGCAATTGGCTTCGGCGATGGTGCGCCCGTCTTCGATCTGGGCGACCTGCTCCTGGCTCGTGGCGCCGCGCGGCTCGGTCGATACCGTATCGTCGATGCATCCGGCGAGGAAAGTGGCGCCGAGCATCAGCGGCCAGATCGCTATCCATCGTCTTGCTGGTGCCCGTGACATGATTTCTACCCCTTGCTGTTCGAGCATTTTCATCGGTTCGTCTCTGCGATCGGTTGTGACGTGATAGTCTTGATCACGCAACGTTCGTCGTAGTCGTAGTTCTTCGCACCGGCGGGCGACTTGCGCGCGAAAACGATCGAGTCGCCGGGCGACAGGCATGCACCAGCGCTTGGCGCTCGTTGGATCAAAGCCAATATGGCTCGCTTAACGTCGGGACACGGGGCGTTGAAGGTCACCTTGTAGCGGCGGCGGGGCGAGGTTTCGAGCATGACGGTCGAGTTGTCAACGTCCGTCCATGTGTCGATCGATTGCACCATGGCGCACGACGGCGGCGTGCCCGGTTCGATGACCGGCGCCGCCAGCGGTAAGGTTTGAATTGCCATGGTCGCGGCGAGAATTTCGGCCAACTGTGTCATGACGCCTCTGTGTTGGGAGCTTGGCTTGGATCCCTTGAGGCTGACTTGTGGCATGCGCAGGTCGCGGGAAATTTGATCGACGTCAGAGTTGAGCATGGCGTCGAGATGGTACGGGCGTTGCCGTGCGCGCCGCGGAATTTGGAGCTTGGAGAGGAGGCGAGATGACATTCGATCCCGGCATTGCCGATCTGCTTGCGGTGCTTTCAGGGGGCGTGGTCGGCCTGACGCTTGCGGTCGTGGGCGGTGGTGGGTCGATTCTGGCCGTGCCGTTGCTGCTCTATGTCGTCGGGGTTGAAAATCCGCATGTGGCGATCGGCACCGGCGCACTTGCGGTGTCCGTTAACGCGTTCGCCAATTTGATTGCCCATTCGCGCGCCGGCAATGTGAAGTGGCCCTGCGCGGTCGTCTTCGGCCTGTCGGGCGTCGCGGGTGCTTTCGCGGGCTCGACCTTGGGCAAGCTGGTCGATGGGCAGCGGCTGTTGTTCCTGTTCGGGCTCGTCATGGTCGCGGTCGCGTTGGCGATGTTGCGCCCGCGCCAGGCCGAGGGCGATCCGGCCGTGCGGATCACGCCCGAGATCGCGGTTCGGCTTGTGGGCATCGGTCTGTTGACAGGGCTGCTTGCCGGGTTCTTTGGGATTGGCGGCGGGTTTCTGATCGTCCCCGGCATGATTCTGGGAAGCGGCATGGCGATGTTGAACGCCGTCGGCTCGTCGTTGTTTTCGGTCGGCGCGTTCGGATTGACGACCGCCGCGTCCTACGCCGCCGACGGACTTGTCGATTGGCGGATCGCCGCAGAATTCATCGCGGGCGGCATTGCCGGAGGGCTAGGCGGATTGGCGCTGGCAACGCGCCTGTCGGCCCGCAAAGGGGTGCTGAACCGCGTTTTCGCGGGTCTCGTGCTCGCGGTCGCGGCTTATGTGTTGTGGCGCAGTTCGGCGGCGTGGGTTTAGATGGGCGCTGACGACAGTGCCTCACGCACGGCCCGCGCCAGTTCGGCAACGGCGTAAGGCTTTCGCAGCACTTCGACATCGTTCAGATCTGAATTTCCATTTCTCGCGACTTCGCCGGTAAATCCGGAAGTCAACAGCGTTTTGATGGTCGGCTTGTTCGCGCGCACCCAACGAACGAGATCGAAACCGGTCATGCCGCCCGGCATCATCACGTCCGAAAAGACGAGATCGATTCTCTCCGCCGATTCCAACAAGGCGACCGCGGCTTGGCCATTCTCGGCTCTGAGGACGCGATAGCCGAGCATGTCGAGCCGCTTAATTGTCACGTCGCGGACGTCGGCGTTGTCCTCGACGACCAGGATGGTCTCGCCATCGACGGCTAATTTGGGATCTGCGGATGAAATGCTGGCCGCTGCCGCGGCGCCGGCCGCAGCGCGCGGCAGATAGAGGCGAACGGAGGTTCCCTTGCCGACTTCGCTGTAGATCGCGAGGTGCCCACCCGATTGTTTGGCGAAACCATAGATCGTGCTGAGCCCAAGGCCGGTGCCGCGTCCGACGTCCTTGGTCGTGAAGAACGGTTCGAACACCCGGGTCAGAAGATGCGGCGGGATTCCGACGCCCGTGTCGTTGATCGACAACACCACATATTCGCCGGGTTTGAGCCCGGCCTCGCCCGCTACGTCGTCGGGCCCAAGCGACTTGTTCTCTGAAGCGATTATGAGTTTCCCGCCGTGAGGCATCGCATCGCGCGCGTTGATGGCAAGGTTGAGGATCGCATTTTCGACTTCGCTGACATCGGCCAGCGCCTCGCACAGATCGGCCGCAAGCGTGGTTTGAATTTCTATTTCATCGCCCAAGGTACGCTTGAGCACGTCGGTCATGCTGCGGGTGATGTCGTTGAGATCGAGCGCGACCGGTTGCAGCCTTTGCCGCCGCCCGATAGCCAACAGGCGTCCGGACAGTCGTGAGCCCATTTTCGCCGCTTCGTCGGCGCGGCGGATCAGGTCCCGCGCCTTGTCGTCCAGTTGGCGCAAGCCTAGAAGTTCCAGATTGCCGGTGATCACGGTCAACAGGTTGTTGAAGTCATGTGCCATGCCGCCGGCAAGTTCGCCGACAGCTTGAAGCTTTTGAGAACGCACGAGGGCCGCCTGCGCCTCTTCGCGCCGTTCAATTTCCTCGCGCAGGGCTGCCGTGCGTTCGACGACGCGAGCTTCCAGCGTTTCTTCAGTGTGCTTGCGGTCCGTAATGTCGCGCAAAACGCCGACCGCGCGGCCGGTCCGCCCCGACGCGCCCCGCTCCTTAGCGGCGTACGCCGCGATCCAACGTATGGAGCCGTCCGGCAACACGATGCGGTACTCGATGGCGGCGTCCTCTGTCTCCGCCAAGAATTTTTTGACTTTCGCTTGCACGCTGGCGCGGTCGTCCGGGTGAACGCGCACGAAAAAATCGTCCGGCGAATGGTCGCCGGAACTCGGGCCCAATCCCAGGAGTTTCTGTGCCGTCTCGTCGCGTGACATCGAGCGGCCCATCGCATCGACCTCGAACATGCCCATTTGACCAGCCGACAGCGCAAGCCGCAATCGCCGGTTTCTGTCGCGCAGATTGCCTTCCGCTTCGAGGCGCGCGGTAATGTCGCGCAGAATCGCAGTATAGGTCAGGCCCTCACTCGATGAAATTTTCGAGATCGAAACTTCTGCCGGAAACTCCGATCCGTCCCTGCGGCGGCCGGCGACGGTGCTGCGCTCCGCCATACGGCGCGACTGCATCGCCGAGGCCCCGAATTCGCGCACATATTTATCGTGGAAATGAGCCGTCCTTGTCGGCAGTAGGAGCGTCAGGTTCCGGCCGATAGCCTCGGTCGCGGTATAACCGAAAATCCTCTCCGCACCGCGGTTGAACAAGGTAATTGTATGGGTCTGATCGACGGAAATGATCGCATCGTCGGCGTTGTCCAGAATATCGGCAAGACGCACGCTTGCGTCGCGCGTGGCTTGGAGCGCTCCGCCGGCAATCGTGTCATCTGTGGCATCGGACGTCATGCCTGCAGTCTAGCCGCCTGATGCCGCTCTGTCGCGTTCCACTCTACATCTTCGGCGTCGGTGCGCCCGTCAGCAGCCGTTCGATTTTATGCACCGGGTGGTGCGTAAGGTCCTTATTAACCTCGGCAATGATTTTGCTCCGCAGTGAGTCGGAGAATGCAATGCGCAGTTCGGCCAGCGTCCTGGGCGGCGCCACGACGACGAGCGCGCTGATCTC
>JANOFM010000120.1:0-11445 GCA_031413635.1 Alphaproteobacteria bacterium
GCCACACCGGCTCTGCGCATTGCGGACCATCTCGAACCCGCGTTCGCGCATCCGGCCCAGGCTGGGGCGGCAAAGAAGAAGATCGCCGACTTCGTCGCCCGCCGCGGCAAGCGACCCAATGTGCTGGTGTTTCTGATGGACGATGTCGGCTGGGGCGACTTTGGCTGCTATGGCGGCGGTGTCGCGGTCGGCGCACCGACACCGAATTTCGACCGCCTGGCACGCGCGGGTTTGCAACTCACTTCGTGCTATTCGGAACCGAGCTGCTCGCCCTCGCGCGCGACGTTGCTGACAGGTCGCGTCCCGAACCGCCACGGCCTGCACCGCCCGCCGATGTACGGCGAGGCCGGCGGCCTGCAAGGTGAGATCACTTTGCCTGAACTCCTGTCCGACGGCGGTTACGCCACCCAAGCCGTCGGCAAATGGCACGTCGGCGAGAACACCGCCTCCCAACCCCAGAATGTCGGCTTCGACGATTTCTACGGCTTCCTCTCGGTCTCCGACATGTATTCCGAATGGCGCGACCCGCATTATTTCCCTGAGATCGTCTATTCCGACGCGCGCACCGAATGGGTCAAGAACATGCCCTTCAACCGCTGCTTCGTGCACGCCAAGCGCGGTCGGGCGGCAACGAACGTCGAAGAGGTGACGATCCCCGTGCTCTCGCTGCTCGACGAAAAATGGTGCCAGTACTCCACCGACTTCATCACCGGCATGGCGAAGAAGGATCAGCCCTGGTTGCTATATCACTGTACGCGCGGCGCTCATTTCGACAACTATCCGCACGAAAAATTCCTCGGCAAATCCCCCGCGCGCCATCCCTACAAGGACACGAT
Source organism: Alphaproteobacteria bacterium (assembly GCA_031413635.1). Classification (GTDB taxonomy): domain Bacteria; phylum Pseudomonadota; class Alphaproteobacteria; order Micropepsales; family Micropepsaceae; genus SZUA-430. The sequence goes on from JANOFM010000120.1 coordinate 837, forward strand.
CCTCGAGATGGACGAAATCATCGGCCGCCTCGTCGAAACGCTGCGCGCGACCGGTCAGATCGAAGACACGCTGATCTTCAACTCCTCCGACAACGGCCCGCACATGGAGACCTGGCCCGACTCTGCCTTCACGCCGTTCCGCTGCGCCAAAGGCTCGACCTGGGAGGGCGGCGTGCGCGTGCCGGGCCTGATGATGTGGCCGGGCACGATCGAGCCCGATCAAAAAAGCGACGGCGTCTTCGACTTCAACGACATCATGCCGACCTGTTTGGGCCTTGCCGGCGAACCCGCACGCCTACCGACGGATCGCTTCATCGACGGCGTCGACCAGACCTCGTTCCTGCTCTCAAACGGCGGGAACTCGAACCGCAAGTTCCACTATTACTGGCTGCAGGAAAATTTCTCGGCGCTACGCTGCGGCGAATACAAAATGGTCTTGACCGCCACCAGCGACGACGACACTGGCTCCGCCGGACCCGGCGGCTTCACCGGCACGCTCGAACGCTACGCCTACGCCAAGCTCTACAATCTCTGGCTCGACCCGAAAGAACAACACAACTGCATGACGCGCAAACTCGCTTACGTCGACGTCTTCCAACACGGCATCCGAAGCCATCTCGGCACGTTCAAGCGCTTCCCGCCGAAGAAAGTGTTGGGGCAGGCAACGAAAAGCTAACTGCCCTCACAACAACCCCAACTCCGCCAACTCGCGTCGAAGCTTGTCGGGCATGCCCCGGCCCGACTTACCGATGTCCGCCGGCGCGTCCTTGGCTTCAAAATAGCGCCAACCCTGGAACGCGCGTCGCGGCAGCGGTCTGACCAACACCAAGTCTTTGTCGTAGACCAAGTGACAACGCGACACGCCCTCCTTGTCGACGAAGGGGCGGATATCGATGAGACGCTGGCGCACCGCGATGAAGCCCTTGATCACCCAATAGAGCGACCCGCCGTCGAGCACCTCCACGCGCCGTTTGGGCAGCATGCGCGTCGTATGCTTGATCTCGACCTTATGGCCGCGCTTTTTCAAGGCCGCCAATCGGTCCGTCTGCCAGCTGCGCAAATCCTCGATCGAATCGACGCCGACGCACAGCTTGATCAGATGAAGCGTCAACCGCCCTTCATCTCCTTAGCATCGAGAAAGCCGTCGCCGTTCTTGTCTGCCTCGTCGAAGCCGCCCATGTTCCCGGCTTGGAACTCCTCGACCGACACGCGGCCGTCGCCGTTGGCGTCCAGCGCTTTGCGTTGGTCGTCGCTGAATTTGAGTTCGTCATCGTCGATCGCGCCGTTGTTGTTTTTGTCGGCCTCGAACGAAACGCGCGCCGCGTGATTGCGGAATTCTTCTTTGCTGATGCGTCCGTCGCCGTTGTAGTCGGCCGGATTGCCCGTAGCCGAGGCGGCAGCACTCAACGCCACCGTCGCCACCACGCCAATCAGAATTCGCTTTTGCATCTTTCTTCTCCACCGTCACAATTGGAACTTGGTCCGTTCAGCATGCATTCAGCCGGATGAATGTCACATGAAGTCTATCGCGGACGCTGGGCGTCTGGCAAACAAGTCCGCTTGCATTTTGCCCATGGAACGCGGTGTAATTGCTCCAGCAGGCGCAAGCAATCGATACAGGATTTTCCGGAGGCGAAACATGAAACTCACATCCGCACTCAAAGGCACGTTCGCGTCAGCCGCGCTGTGCCTGGGTCTTGCCGCTACGGCCGCACCCGCGCAAGCAGCCCATGAGTTGCGCTGCGATTCCGCGCCGGGCGGCTACAACTATTGCCGCACGGACACCTCGTCCGGTGTGACGTTGAATGTCCAGCACTCGCGCTATGGTTGCTATCAGAACGACACTTGGGGCTTCGACCGCAACGGCGTCTGGGTCTCCAACGGCTGTAGCGCTACGTTCGTAGTCGGTCCCCGCAAGAATGACGATGGAAAGACGGCGGCGGCCGTCGGCTTGGGAATTCTCGCGCTCGGCATTATCGCGGCCGTCGCCTCAAAGGACGATCAAAACGACTATCCGCCATCCCAACCCGGCTACGATCCGAATTATCCTCCACCGCAGGATCAAGACCAGTACCAGAATCAGTACGACGACTACGACCCCTATGAAGACGCGCAGATCGTCTATTGCGATTCCAAGAAATACAAACTGAGAATCTGTCCCGTACGCGTCTCAAGCCACGTCGAACTCGTCCGCCAGAAAAGCAAGAACGCCTGCCGCTTCAACAAGACCTGGGGCTACGACCGGCGCGGCATCTGGGTGAACAAGGGCTGCCGGGCCGAATTCGCGGTGTTCTAAGCCGCGCGCATCATTCGAAACTGTCGGCCGAGGTGACGCAACTCACCTCGCTGCCCGACAGCGCCTCGTCGCCGTTCGCGTCGCAAGTGGCGAGGTCCCCGGCGGCGGCCTCCGCCGCATAGGTGTTGTTTTCCTCGCGCGTCACGCGCCCGTCGCGATCGAAGTCCGCGATGTCGAGAAAATGCGCATCGCCTTCGCTCATATCGACGAAGCCGTCGCCGTTGCGATCCAGTTGCGCGAACAGCGAGGCGTGCACCTCGGTCAACTCCTGACGTGTGATTTGTCCGTCGTCGTTCTTGTCGGCGCCCGCGGCGAATGCCGGCGCAATCGCGAGAAGCAGCGCGCCGATCGTGGCTGAAATGAGTCTCATGGCCTATCCCTCGTCTTCGAAGCCGACGATGATCGCCCCCTCGCTGACTTGATCGCCCGCGCTAAATGGAGCCGTCTTCACGGTCAAATCGCCGGGCGCGGCCAGCGTGTGCTCCATCTTCATTGCTTCCACTATAGCAAGCGCCTGGCCCCGGCGCACGCGCTCGCCCGGTTTAACCAGCATTTGCACGATTTTGCCCGGCATCGGCGCCCTGAGGTCGCGCGTATCGGCGGCGGCATCGTCGGACACCTCGAGCAAATCGTGCGGCTTCAGCGTGAAGGCGCGTCCGCGCATCAGCACCGCCAAATCGCCGCCCACGCGCAACACGCGCGCCTGCGCCCGCCGCCCGTTCAGACTGGCCGCGATCGACCCGTCGCTCTCGAATGCGGCATCGGCATCGACGGCGCCATCGCCCGCCGACAAACGCCAACCGGTCGCGCGATAGGCAACACCGACGATGCGATCTTGGCCGCCGTCGGTCAAACGAAGCGCCTCGTTTTGGCGCACGCCGCCCAAGCGCCACCCGTCCAACTGGCTCCACGGCGAGTGCCCGTTCGTGCGCGCGCGCCTCTCGAGCAACTGAAAAAGCGCCGCGAACAACAACACATCGTCGGGCGCTGGCCCCACCGGCGGCACGAGATCCGCCTTGTGACGCTCGATGAACCCCGTATCGATGTTGGCCGCGATGAATTCGGGATGGCGCAACGTCGAAATCAAAAAGCCGAGATTGGTGCGCGGCCCCGCGATCTCCGCCGTCTCAAGCGCGCAGGCGAGCCGCGCCAGCGCCCCACTGCGCGTTTCGTCCCAGGCGATGATCTTGGCGATCATAGGATCGTAGAACATCGACACCTCGCCGCCTTCGACGACGCCGGTATCGACCCGCACATGCGCGTCGTCGTGCGGCAGCTTCAAGCGCGCGAGCCGTCCCGTCGACGGCAAGAACCCCTTCGCCGGATCCTCGGCATAAAGCCGGACCTCAACCGCGTGCCCGTTAATCGAAAGCGCGTCTTGCATGAGCGGCAGCGTCTCGCCGGCCGCAACGCGCAACTGCCACTCGACAAGATCGAGTCCGGTAATCATCTCCGTCACCGGATGCTCGACCTGCAGCCGCGTGTTCATCTCCATGAAGTAAAACGCGTCGGCCTTCAAACCGCCCGACGCATCGACGATGAATTCGACCGTCCCCGCGCCCTGATAACCGATCGCCTTCGCGCACTTGACCGCCGCCGCGCCCATTTGCCGGCGCATCTCCAGCGGCATGCCGGGCGCCGGCGCCTCTTCGATCACCTTTTGATGGCGCCGTTGCAGCGAACAATCGCGCTCGAACAGATGCACCGCGTTGCCGTGCCCGTCGGCGAAGACTTGAATCTCGATATGGCGCGGCGTCGCCACGTATTTTTCGACGAGCACGCGCGCATCGCCGAACGCCGCCAGCGCCTCGCGCTGCGCGCCTTCGAGCGCCTTGGCGAACTCGCCTGCCTTATCGACGCGCCGCATTCCCTTGCCGCCGCCGCCGGCCACCGCCTTGATCAAAACCGGAAAGCCGACGCGCTCGGCCTCCTTCGTCAGAAACGCCGCCGCCTGTTCGGCGCCGTGATAGCCCGGAACGATCGGCACGCCCGCTTTCGCCATCAGCGCCTTCGCCGCATCCTTCAACCCCATCGCGCGAATGGCGGATACAGGAGGCCCCACGAAGACGAGCCCCGCCTTCGCGCAGGCCTCGGCGAACCCTGCATTCTCCGACAGGAAGCCATAGCCCGGATGCACGGCCGCGGCACCGCTGCGTTTGGCGGCGTCCAGAATCGCATCGACGTTGAGGTAACTCTCGCGCGCCGGCGACGGTCCGATATGAACGGCGGCGTCCGCCATCGTCACGTGCAGCGCACCCGCGTCGGCGTCCGAATAAACCGCGACCGTTTTGATGCCCAAACGCTTGGCCGTCTTGATCACGCGACAAGCGATCTCGCCGCGATTGGCGATCAGCAAGGATGGGAGCATCAATCCCCTACTCCGCCCATTTCGGCTTGCGCTTTTCGAGGAACGCCGAAAGCCCTTCCTTCGCCTCGTCGCTGGCACGCCGCTCCGCGATGCGTCGCGACGTATCGGCGATCAGGTGACTGTCGATCGGCTTACCCGCCACCGCCGCGATTAGCTCCTTCGCGGCATTGATGGCACCGGGCGCGCAGGTAAAGATTTGCTGCACCAGACGCTCGGATTCTTGCGCCAACGCGTTTTTGTCGTCGACCACAACATGAATTAGACCCAACGCATGCGCGGTCGCGGCATCGAAGCGCTCCGCCGTCAGGAAATAGCGGTGCGCCGCGCGGGCGCCGATCGCTCGCATCACATAAGGCGAAATTACCGCCGGAATGATCCCAAGCCTAACCTCCGAAAGCCCGAACGACGCGGTCTTGGTCGCGATCGCGATATCGCACGCCGAGAGGATGCCGCAGCCGCCCGCCATCGCAGCGCCATGCACCAGCGCGATCGTTACCTGCGGCAGCGTATATAAACGCCGCAGCATCTCGGACATTCCGCCCGCGTCTTCGCGATTGTCGGTGGCGGTATAGTCGGCCGCCGCCCGCATCCAGGCGAGATCGGCCCCCGCCGAAAAACTGGGACCCGCCCCTTCGACCATCACCACACGCACCCCATCGGCCGCCCGCAGCGTCTCGAAGATGTCCGAAAGCCTGTCGATGACCTCCGGATTGAACGCATTGTGAACCTTGGGACGGTTCAACGTCACAACCGCGACACCCGCGCGGGTGGTGTTCAGAAGGACTACGTCGTCTGCGTCGCTCATGTCATGTCATCCCGATGGCCGGCCGTAGGCGAAGCCGGGTTGAATCCGGTTGCAACTACACCACCTGCGCGCGAATGACAAAACCTCCTTCCCGCAAAAGAAAAAGGGCGGCAGGTCGCACCGCCGCCCCTGAGGGACCCGACCAAGAGTACTTGTTAGAAGACCGAACCGAGCGCCGCCTTCATGCCAAAGAAGAGCGTTCGACCCTCGGAACCGATCGGCAAGGCGGTCTGACCAACATCCGGCTCCTCGTCGAGGACATTCTGCATGCCCGCGTAAAGTTCGACCGTCTCATTCGCCTGGTAACGCACAACGATGTCATGAACGTTGAGCGGCTTGACCGTCGTGATATCGAGCTGATCGGGATCGTTGGCCAGCGAGAGTTTCTCGACTCTCAGCACCTCATCCTGCCAGCGGAAGGCATATCCAACCGTCCATTCGCGGTTACTCCACTGCAATCCGAGATTAACAACCCATTCCGGCGCCGTTCCTCCAAGCGCCGTTGTCGCTTCGCCGGCATCGTCATCCGTCCCGCCCGAAGGCAAGAGCACGAGATCGAGTTGCTCAAGCCGCGATCCCACGATCGAAACCCGCATCGAGCCCCAATCCATTTCAGGACCGAACACGTCGACAATCTCGAAGCGGTAGTTGACCTCGAAATCGATGCCGGCCGACTCGAACGAAGAAATGTTGACCGTCTGAACCGTGGCGGAATCAAGTTGCCCCAACGCTGTCGCGGGCGTGACCTCCGTCGGATCGATACGACTGATCAACGCGCAAAACGCATTAGCCAATGTCGGCGCGTCAAAGCACGCATCGACAATATCTTGCACCGGCGGTGCAATAATGCCATCGCGAATTTCCACGGTCCAATAGTCGATGAATATCGAAAGACCTTCGATGAATGTCGGCGTGATTACCGCTCCCATTGTAATCGTATCGGCGGTTTCTTCCTGCAAGCCGGCGTTCCCTTTGGTCAACCCCGGGAACGATGACGTTAGATTGCCATCGAAATTATAGGGTGCGGTCGGAACGCCGAGCGCCGTCAGTGCCGCGATACAATTGGCAAGGCGCGTTGAACTGCCTTGGCCCACCCGGCTCTGATCGCAGGGGTCGTTGGGCTGAAAGAACGACTGTTGCTCGGGCGAGAAAAGCTCGCCGATATTCGGCGCTCGAACGGCCCGCGACACGGTCGAACGGAGGCGAATGTCGGCTGTGGGCGCCCAGCTACCACCATACTTCCAGCTGAGATTGTCGCCGGCGCTCGAATATTGCGACGAACGGATCGCGCCGCTGAGTGACAAGTCGTGCGCGAAGTCGACATCCTTAAGAATCGGGATATTGATTTCCGCAAACGACTCGCGCACCTCGTACGATCCGCCACTTGGATTGAGCGCATTGCCAAACGTGTTTCCGGTCAAAAGAACTGGATCCGGTGTGTTCGAACTTTCCTCGCGCCGCCACTCGCCGCCGGCAACAAATCCAATGCCTCCGCCAGGAAGCGAGAACCACGATTCAGTATCATAGGCGAGATAGCCACTGACGACCTGCTGATCCAACCGGCTCTTTGTCGGTGTATCCACCAGAATCCAAGCAAGCGCTTCCGCTGATTTCGCACTTCCGTCCAAAATATTGATAGGAATACAACCGCTTCCCGGTCCAGGCGTGAATGAAACACCGAACGGAACGGAGCCAAATATTGCGGGCAATGACTCTGCGGGAAACAAGTTGCTGCGACAAACAGGGTTGCCGCCGGGGTCAAGCGCAACGTCGATTGCCGCAAGAAACCGATCCGTGATGCGGTTGTTCAGGTCAATTTGCAATACGTCCGCTCGCCCGAACGTGTAAGACAGTTCGTAGCCCAAGCCGTCGGCAAGCTCGCCGTCGATGCCCAACACCCCACGATACGTCTTGCGTGTCGTGTGATCGCCGCGAACGCCAAGGTCAAAATTGTCGCGCGTACTGAAATAGAAATCTTCCGTCGTACCCAGGTCGGCTGCTGCGATAGGAGCAAGATTCGCGAGGATCGCCGCAGGTACAAATGGGTTGCTCGCTCGGATCGGTAGGCCAAAGTCGAACGTTGGCTGAAACGATGTCTTCGACTCGTTATGGACGTATTTGGCTTCCGCAAACACACGCATTAGTCGCGAAAACTCGTAGTCGCCGATCAGATTGAAACTCGAGACCTCCTGCTCGGGAAGAATTAGGCCGTTATAGGTATGGAGCTTGGTCGTGTTACCGCCGATTTGGCGATTGCCGACATGAACGCCCGGGTCCCACAGTTCGCCGGTCCCTAAGAACGCCTGTTTTGGGAGCAAGGCGTTGGTGAACCCCGCTATTTGAGTAGGCGCCATCGATTCCAAATCGAAGCCATTCTGCAGCCACTGATCGCCGGTAATCACGCCTGACGGTGCGCTATCCGGCCACCCGACATTTCGCGCGAATACTCTGTCGAATAGACTGGGGTCGTCACCAGGAATCGCCCGCTCCGCAGGATTGCGCACCGCGAAGAACGCATTCTGGTTGGAAGAGTCGCGGTCGAGCGGATCGAGCGAGTCACTTTGCCGGAACTCGAACGCCGCCATGATATTTCCGCGGTCATCGTCGAACGACGTGCCCGTCGTAACGCTGCCCAGGAATTGCCCCAGATCGCCCTTGTCGGATGCACCCACCTGCACGCGCACAAGCGTTCCATCAAGTCGGCGGCGCATGACGAAATTGACGACGCCCGTAACCGCGTCCGCCCCGTAGATCGCCGACACGCCGCCGGTCAATATGTCCACGCGCTCGATAAGGTCGATGGGAATGGAGTTGATGTCGACACCTGAGTCACCCGCCAAGGAGCCGACATGCCGTCGGCCATTGACCAGAACGAGCGTGCGGTTGGTGCCGAGATTTCGAAGATTGAGTTGGTTCAGACCCGCGACGCCGATGCCGGCCTGATTTGTCGTGCTCGCAGGGTCGAATGAGCCGATCAGGGCCGGATATCGGTCCAAAATATCAGTCGTATTTATAGCGCCGGAAAACTGAATACTTTCCGACCCAATCGACGTGATCGGGTTGGAAGACACCAACCCGGGCTTCTGCACTCTAGTACCAGTAACAACGACCTTTTCGACGGGGTCACTCTTAATTGCTGGCGCTGCCTGCTGGCCGCTCCCGTCCGTCGGTTGCCCTTGCGCGTCCCTGCCCGGTTGGGGATCTGCCGGCTGCGCAACGGAGTGCCCGCCGCTCAGCGCCAAAATCGTCAGCACACTGACAGTCGCGAATACATTGCGGCGTACATTCATCATGCGAAACCCTCACCCAAGTACCGCACCAACACGGCAACCCTATCACAGAACCCCAATCGCCTGAGACCCCGCGCGGTAAGTGTTGGCTCAATCTTCGATGGAGTACATCGGCAATCACACGCTGCGCTCGCTTTGGGCGATACGAGTCACGATGCCATCACAGGCCAGTTCTAACTCGATTATACGAGCCAGTTTCCGTGCGACGCGCTCACGCGTCAGTGAGCATGCCTCGGAGAGCCGAGGAATTCCCTCGGACGCCACGCATTCGAGAACTCCCAGTCCGCAAAGCCGCCGCCATACTTCCGACCAGTTCACGCGGCCGTGATGACGAGCCTGGAAACCCATTTCAACTAGCGCGAGCGCGAGTCGCCCGAAGAAATCTTAGTTCGACAATTCGAAGGAACCGATTTGCACCATCCGCAGGACACGAGCAGCATGAAATGAAATCACCCGCGCGGCAATCGAAAAGCCTAATGCCTACCGCCCTGCAGCAAGCGCTTCACCAGGAAGAACACGCTGATGACGATCAAATAGCCGGCGTAGAGCTTCAACAGCGTCTGCCAATAACTCACCTCCACGATCGGCGGCAGGGCAAACGGCGCTGACACCACGATCACGGGGATCATGACGTCGAGCACGACGTGGGCTGCCACCGCGCCCAGGGCGACCACAAAAATTCGCCGCCATTCGATGAGGTAGTATGCCGCCAAAATGGCGATCAACAGCCCCTTCACCCCATTGACGCTGTAGAAGCCCGAGCGGAAATACTCCAGCACCGCGTCCAAAATCGGCTGAGCCAACTCCATCGCACCCTCGCCTATCGCGGCCAGTCGCCCCGCACGGCCATCATCCGAACCTCGCGCCCACCGCAATGACGCTTGCGCACGTCGTTCGAGCATGCGCGGGGCGCGAGCCCCTTGTCCAGGCACACCCACACCTCGCCGAGTTCCTTCCGGCTGCACGTCGCCGAAAACCCATCCTTGGGGATCGACCGGTTCGCATCCAAGAAGGCGCGGCGCACGTCGTTCGGCGTGGTGACGATCGGCCGTTGCGGCGAAACATAGGCGCGCGGCACCTTGACGGCCTCCACCGCCAGCGCCGCCGTCGCGAAATAGTCCTCTTGGCTGAGGCCGGCGCAGGTCCCGTGCTTCTCCCACTCGTGTTGGATCAGTTGCTCGGATGGCGATAATTTCAGGGCGTCGCGCATCACAGCGCTTGAAACCGATCGCGGCTGATCGCTCTCGCAGCTTTGCGGATAACCGCGCTCATGCTGCGGCCACAATCCGTGCAGGACAAATCCAAACGGCCGCCCCGACCGGCATTGCAGCTCGTCGTCGCGCCCGCGCCCCGCATCGCTCGAACAATGCGTCGGCGACCATGAGAGCACGAGGACGTAGAAGTCGAAATCGGCATCGCTCACGGGCACGCGATTGGGCGATGCAGGAGCATCGATTGAGGTCGTCGGTTCGGAGTTGATCGCAGCCGGCGCCACCGCATCGTCCGTCGGCTCAATGTTCTCAATCGTCGAAATCCGTTCGCCGCCGTACTGACCGTACAGTGCCAACGCGACTACGACGCCAATCGCAATCCCGAGCCGCGACAACATTTTCCGATCGAAGCGCATATTCCTTTACATCCGAAACACGCCGAACTGCGTCCGCGGGATCGGCGCGTTCAGCGTCGCACTTAGCGCCAACGCCAGCACGCGCCGCGTCTCGCTCGGCGCGATAATGCCGTCGTCCCACAATCGCGCGGTGGCGAAATAGGGATTGCCTTCCTCCTCATAGCGCTCGCGCACCGGCGCCTTGAACGCCTCTTCGTCCTCTTTGCTCCATGTTTCGCCGCGC
>JANOFM010000121.1:0-19109 GCA_031413635.1 Alphaproteobacteria bacterium
GCCCGACTGCACGAACCGAAACCACACCGCTCTCGATCTACTGCTTAATATCCGCGAACTGATCGCGGTCGTCCAAGTCAGTTCGCAAACGGGTCAACTCGCCCTTCAGCTTTGTCACGGTTTTGGCATAGGAAGGTTTCGCGTAGACATTTCGGAGCTCGCGCGGGTCGGGCGTCTGATCGGTGTAACCGATCAACGCCGGATCGTAGCCGAGCTTGCGCGCCTCGAGCGCCCAGTTCGTGTGCCGGCGATCGAGCGGCGTGCCGTTCATCGCCACGCGATGGTTGTGCTGATAGAGGCCGGTGTGCAGCGTCGCGCGGCTGGGCGAACAGGGCGCGGTGTTGGCGAAGTGGCGCGCGAAGATGATGCCTTCGCGCGCGAGCGCGTCGAGGTTCGGGGTTTTCACGACCGGATGGTTCAGCGCCGAGAGGCAATCGCCGCGCCATTGGTCGGCGGTGATGAAAAGGACGTTGCGAGGCTTCGTCATTGCGCTGCGAGGTTAGCGGATCGCAGCCGCCGATACAGGTGTATTCACGTCATCGAACACCTCAAACTCGTGCGCGATGCAGCCGTTCATCAGCGTGCGCCAAACGGGTTCGGCGATTTTGTAGGGGAAGGGTTCGCGGGCGCAGGAGGCTTCGACCTTGGCCAAAACGTCGGCGATGCGGGCTTCGTCGCGGACTTTGGCGCGGTCGATCTTGATGTGACCGGCTCGCTCAATGTAGGTCAGGCGTTGGGCGAGCATTCGCACGAGGGCGCGGTCGATGCGGTCGATCTCGCGTCGGATGTCCGTCATGGAATGGCAGTCGGAGGCTGGCGTTCCTTCCAGGTCGGGCCACGGAGTTTTCATGGCGGCACATCCTTTTGCTGGGCGTCCTTCGCTGGGGATATGACGGCCCAATCCGGGGCGGACAAGGTGTCATCCGGACGCGCGAGAATGTGACCGGTACCATTGAAATTCGGTGGCGCCGGTCCATTTTTACATGTAAGTTTGTACGAACATTTATATAACGTAATTGGATTGTAAAATGACGGCAAATGCAGTACCTGCAGGCGGGCAACACAAAACAGATGTGGCCGTTATCGGAGCGGGGCCGATCGCCCTGTTTGCGGTGTTCGAACTCGGCTTGCTCGATCTCAAGACGCATCTGATAGACATACTCGACCGCCCCGGCGGCCAATGCGCGGAGCTTTATCCGGAGAAACCGATCTACGACATTCCGGGATTGGTCGAGGTTAGCGGTCAGGGATTAACCGACCGTTTGATGGACCAGATCAAGCCTTTCAATCCGACCTTCCATTTTTCGCAGATGGCCGAAGCGTTGGAAAAGACCGCCGACGGTTGGCGCGTGACGACCGATGCCGGCACGATTATCGAGGCGCGCGTCGTTGTGGTCGCGGCGGGCGGGGGCAGCTTCACGCCGAAGAAGCCGCCGATCCCGGGCATAGAGGCCTATGAAAACGGCTCCGTGTTTTACGCCGTGCGAAAGATGGAGCGGTTCCGCGACAAGATCGTGGTGATCGCAGGCGGTGGCGACTCGGCGCTCGACTGGACGTTGAATTTGCAACCGATCGCGAAAAAAATTCTGCTCGTGCACCATCGCGACGGTTTCCGCGCCGCGCCCGACAGCGTCAACAAGATGCGGGCGCTGGTGGCGGACGGGAAGCTGGAGTTCCACATCGCCAGCATCAAGTCGCTCGCCGGCGCCGGCGACAAGCTCGACGCGATCATGCTCAACAATAAGGAGCGCGGTGATTACCGGGTCGAGGCGGAGATGTTGTTGCCGTTCTTCGGTTTGACGATGAAGCTCGGGCCGGTAGCGAATTTCGGCATCGGCTTGCACGAAAATTTGATTCCAGTCGATACGGAGAAATTCGAATCGAACGTGCCGAGCATCTTTGCGATCGGCGACATCAACACCTATCCGGGCAAGTTAAAGCTGATCCTGTCGGGATTTCACGAAGGCGCTTTGATGGCGCAGCAGGCGTTCCGCTATTGCCGACCGGACGAAAAGTTGCGCTTCCAGTACACCACCTCGTCGACCAGCCTGCAGAAAAAACTTGGTGTGGCATGAGATTGATCGTCACCGATCGAGACGGCAAAGTTCACGAACTCGAGGCGCGCGACGGTTGGCGCGCGATGGAGGTGATCCGCGACGCGAACCTGCCGTTGACGGCCGAATGCGGCGGCGCCTGCGCCTGCGCGACGTGTCATGTCTATGTCGACGAGGCGTGGGCCGCGAAACTGGCCCCAGCCGAGAAGCAGGAAATCGAGATGCTCGATTTCGGCGTCGCGGTGGAAGAGAACTCGCGCCTTTCGTGCCAGATTATCATAAGCGCAGAGCTCGACGGGCTGAAGGTGACGTTGGCGCCGGAGAGTCTTTGATCGGCTGCCAGTTACCGGATTTCATCGAATCGTATATTGCAGACTAGATATTGAGTCGGACTCGCGATGCCACAGACGCTCGACCTTGGCCGGTTGACATGCCTCGTCGTCGAGGACAGCAGTTTTTTGCGGTCGCTTCTGATGAGTTGCCTCAACGCGCTGGGCATCAACCAGATCAAAGTCGCCGAAGACGGCGGGGACGCGATCGAGTTCCTAAAGTTGCAGAAACTCAATCCGATGAAGGCCGGCATTCTCTCGGTCGATCTTATCATCTCGAATTGGCAGATGGCGCCCGTCGACGGGATGATCCTGATGCGTTGGGTGCGCCGGCACGCCGATAGTCCGAATCGATTCGTACCTTTCATCATGGTGACCGGACATTCAGGTCTCACCAGTATTGCCGAAGCGCGCGATAGCGGTGTCACCGAGTTCTTGGCCAAGCCGTTTTCAATCGCTCAGGTGGCGCAAAAAATTCAAATGGTGATCGAACGGCCGCGGCAGTTCGTTCATTCGGCGAGTTATTTCGGGCCCGACCGGCGGCGGCACGACGGTGTTCACAACGGGCCCGAGCGGCGCGTGCTGACGGACAAAAGTCCCGGTGTGGAGGTGATCCTTGGCTGATCCCGGTAAAGCCGCGGTGACGGTGCGCCTCTATCGCTTTCGCAACGTTTTGAAGGAAAAGACCGCGGGCGCCAGCGGCACGCCGGGCGAAGCGTTGACGATCGATCCCAATGCGCTTCAGGCGGCCAATGCGGCGCTCGAAAAAATGTCAGAGGACTACCCCGATTGGGTCGGGAAAATCATTGTGGAATTGCGCGGGCATCTGTTGCGCTGCATCGACACGCCCGCCGTACGCGCGCGGCGTTATGCCATGATCCGGCATATTGCGCACGACATGAAGGGGCAGGGCGGCACTTTCGGATTTCCGCTGATCACTACATTCGCGTCCTCATTATACGATTGCGTCGGACCGCGTTCCGGCACGACGGATAGCCATATCGAGATCATCAAATCGCACATCGATGCGATGTCGGCCGTGATCAAAGATCGCGTGAAGGGCAATGGCGGTGAGGTCGGCAAAGCGCTGACCGCGGGTCTGAAAGACGCGATCGGCAAGCACGGCAAGTCGAAATGAGGGTGGCGGACTCACGCCGACGCTTGCGCCGGAAAGCCTCTGACGTCGTCGAGCCAGCGCGCCGGTCACGGGTCTTCCTGAAGCACGAAACCTGCGCGAATGCCGTCGACGCGTTTCTCGAACGCGCGGGCGGCGGCGTTGTGCATCGGCGCGACATACGGGCGGTTTGCATCGATCGCTTTCAACGCTTCGGCCGCGATCCAGGCGGGGTCGAGGCCGTTGGCGCGCCAGCGCTCGCCTTCCTTGTGAGCGCGAACGACGGGGCCGCCCAGACGCTCGGGCCTCGCCTGGCCCGCGTTCCAAATGTTCGTGTCGGTGAGGCCGGGACAGAGGATCGTCACGCCGACCGCGGAACCTGCGAGTTCGCCGCGCAGCGCTTCGGCGATGCCGATCGCGGCGTGCTTCGTCGCGCCATAAATCGTGAACGGTCCTTCGGGCGTCGCCAGGCTGATCGACGAGGCGGTGACGCAAACGTGCTTGGCGGACGCGTCGCCCTTCTGCATCGCGGGCACGAAGGCGCGCAGCGTATGAAGCAGGCCCATCACGTTTACCCCATAGACCCAGTCGATGTGATGCGGCTTGGCGCCCAAGATGCCTGTGCCGATACCGACGCCGGCGTTCGCGAACAGCAACGCCGGCGCGCCGATGTCGGCACAGAATGCGGCTGCGGCGCCGTTCAGTGCGGCGGTGTCGGCGACGTCGAAGATCAGCGTGCGGGCTTCGACGCGCTTGGCCGACACTTCCGCCGCGACCGCGTTCGCGGCTTCTGCGCGGATGTCTTGCACCGCGACATTGATGCCGCAGTTGCCGAGTGCGTGACAGAGCGCGCGGCCGATACCGTCGCCGCCGCCTGTGACGACGGCCCAGCGACCCTTGAAGCGATCGAGCATGTGAGACGTTCTTTGAACGGTTTCGGTTTTCATCGCTGTGGAGTCTGCTTCGATCGGCGCAAAAGCACATTGCAATTTCTGAGCATTCGTTCTATATTCGTTCTTTTTTCACCGGTAGCGCACCTGGTGCGCTCCGGCTGCTGCGGTTCGGCATTGTTGATCGAATCCAAAGATCTGCCGCGCCCCCATGCGCGGCGTGCCGCCAGTCGCGCCGTCACATGTGACGGCGGCGTGACGGATGGAATCGCATTCGTCTTTGCATGGTGCGGCGAACGCCGAAGTTGCACAATATGTTGTCGCCGTCAGGCGGCGGCGCGGCCTTTCGTGATCTCCCAGAGTTTCAACGGCGTGAGCGGCATGTCGATGTGATCGATGCCGTAGGGCGCGAGCGCGTCGACGACGGCGTTCACGAAGGCGGGTGCCGCGCCCACGGTGCCGGCCTCGCCGCAGCCTTTGGTGCCGAGCGGATTGGTTTTGCACGGCACTTCGTTTGTCTTGAACGTCATCATCGGGAAGTTGTCGGCACGCGGCATCCAATAGTCCATGTAGGAGCCGGTGATGAGCTGGCCGCTGGTTTCGTCGTATACGGCGATTTCGCCCATCGCTTGGCCGAGGCCTTGGACGACGCCGCCGTGGACTTGGCCTTCGACGAGAAGCGGGTTCACGATCTTGCCGAAGTCGTCGATGATGGTGTAGCGCGTGATTTCGCTGACGCCGGTTTCGGGGTCGATTTCGACCTCGCAGACATGGCAGCCGTTCGGCCAAGTGTTGTTCGCGTTCTTGAATTCGCCGTCGGCGGCGAGACCTTCGGCGCCTTCGACGTTGGCTTGCGTTTTGGCGATGCGGGCGATTTCGAACAGGCCGACGCTGCGATCAGTGCCGGCGATGCGGAACTTACCGTCGCCATATTCGATGTCGCCGGCGGCTGCTTCCAATTCGTTCGACGCGATGGCTTTGCCTTTCTCGACAATGTCCTTGACCGCGACGCCGATCGCGCCGCCGGCCATTGTGATCGAACGCGAGCCGCCGGTGCCGCCACCGGCGCGAAGCGCGTCGCTGTCGCCGGAGGCGACTTTGACGATCTCGATCGGCACGCCGAGGCGTTCGGCGACGAGTTGGGCGTAAGCGGTTTCGTGGCCTTGGCCGTTTGACTGTGTCCCTGCGATGACGCGAACCTCGCCTTCGGCGCGGACTTCGATGTGGGCCATCTCAAAGCCACCGGCGGTTTTTTCGACGTAGTAAGCCATGCCGATGCCGGCAAGTTTTCCACGGACCCTGGCTGAAGCCGCGCGTGATTTGAAACCCTGCCAATCGGCGCGCTTCATGGCGTCGTCCATGTTGTCGGCAAATTGGCCGCTATCGAGCACGCCGCCGGCCGGGAATTTGTAGGGCATGTCGGCGGGTTTGATGAAGTTCTTGCGGCGCAGTTCGGCGGCGTCGACCTTGAGTTCGGCTGCCGCTTTGTCGACCAAGCGCTCGATCACATAGGCCGCTTCCGGGCGGCCTGCGCCGCGATAGGCGTCGACCGGCACCGTGTTCGTGAAGACGCATTTCGTCGCGGTGTGGAAGGCGGGAATTTTATAAACGCCGACCTGCATGCCGGGGGCGGCCATGGTCGGCACGAAGGGCGCGAAGTAGGAAAGGTGGCCGCCCATCGCGGCGGTCGTCAGTGTACGGACGGCCAGGATGCGGTTGTCCTTGTCGAACGCCAGCGCGGCTTCGGTGACGTGATCGCGACCTTGGGTGTCGGACAGGAACGCTTCGGAGCGTTCGGAGGTCCACTTCACCGGGCGGCCGAGTTTCTTGGCGGCGAACAGAACGAGCGGATATTCGTGATAGATGAACGACTTCATACCGAAGCCGCCGCCGACGTCTTTCGTAACGACGCGCAGTTTCGCGTCTTCGATGCCGAGGACGTGCTTGGCGATGCCGGTGCGCATGCCGTGGACGCCTTGGCTGCCGGTGTAGAGGGTGTATTTGTCGGCGGCCTTGTCGTAGGCGCCCATGCAGGCGCGCGGCTCGATCGCGTTGACGACGACGCGCTGGTTGACGAGCTTCAACGTCGTTACGTGCGCGGCCTTGGCGAAGGCGGCGTCGACTGCTGCTTTGTCGCCCAGTTCGTGGTCGAGTGCCACGTTCGATTTCATCTGCGGATGGATGGGCGCCGCGGTTAGCGCTGCGACCGTATCCACGACGGCGGGAAGTTCTTCGTAGTCGACGCGGATGAGTTCGGCGGCGTCGCGTGCTTGGCCCGCGGTGTCGGCGATTACCACGGCGACGGGTTCGCCCAAGTGGCTGACGCGATCCTTCGCCAAGGCGTAGCGCGGCGGCACAATCATCGGGCTGCCGTCCTTGTGTGGCATCAGCGCCACGCAGGGGATCGGTTTGATACCGGCGGCTTCGAGGTCCTTGTGCGTGTAGACGGCGAGCACGCCCGGCGCGTCGCGGGCAGCCAGCGTGTCGATGTCTTTGAGCTTCGCGTGGGCGTGCGGCGAGCGCAGTAGAACCGCGTGCACCGCGCCCGGCAGAGTGATGTCGTCGGAATACTGACCTTTGCCCGTGATGAGGCGATCGTCTTCCAGCCGGCGGACCGGTTGACCTGCGCCAAACTTCATGTGCGTGCCTTCTGGACGTTAGTTTCGATAGGAGGGATCTTTGCGATCGAGCAGACGCAGCAGACCAGGCCATGCGAGGTCACCGAGCAGGCCTTCGAAGGCCATGCCGCCTTGTCCAGCGGCTTTCTCGGCGACGCCTTGATGCGTCGGGTTGATCTTGGAGCCGCCGCTCAAAGCGCGAACTTGGATCGTGCAGGAGCGTTCGAGATAATACATGCGCAAGAACGCGTCCGCGCAAGTCTTACCGACCGTCAGTGTGCCGTGGTTGCGCAAGACCATCAGGTGTTTTTGCCCCATGTCCTTGATCAGGCGCGGGCGTTCGTCATGGTCGAGAGCCACACCTTCATAATCATGATAGGCGAGGTCGTCGTGGATGACCATCGCGTGTTGGCTCATCGGCAGAAGGCCTTGGCCCTGACACGACACGGCAACGCCGTCGGCGGTATGGACATGGATGACGGCGTGCGCGTCGTCGCGCGCGGTGTGGATCGCGGAATGAATCGTGAAGCCCGCGGGGTTCACGGGGTAGGGGCTCTCCATCACCTTCTTGCCATCGACGTCGATCTTGACGAGGCTCGACGCCGTGATTTCGTCGAACAGGAGGCCATACGGATTGATCAGAAAATGGTGCTCGGGTCCCGGCACGCGCGCTGTGATGTGGGTGAAGATCATGTCAGCCCAGCCGTGATGAGCGACCAAGCGATAGGTCGCGGCGAGGTCGGTGCGGATCTGCCATTCCTCTTTCGAAACCTTGTCGCGGACGGACGGGATGGCGTGCAGTGCGGCAGACATGGGCTTCCTCCGAAGATTTGGGGTGAGAGTGACGCTCCGGGTCGGGTGCTGTCAAATGCGATTGGTCAAAACGCGCCCCACCGCCTCTTTCCAACCGGCGTATTTCGAATCGCGTTCGTCGGGGCCAATTCTCGGTTCGAAGCGGCGTTCGCAGCGCCATCCGGCGGCGACTTCGTCGAGCGAGGTGTATATACCGGCGCCGAGGCCCGCGAGATAAGCGGCGCCCAGCGCGGTGGTTTCTACGACCTGCGGGCGTTCAATTGGGCGGCCGGTCAGATCGGCGAGCCATTGGCAGAAGAGATCGTTGACGACCATGCCGCCGTCGACGCGCAACGCCGCCGGGCTGCCAAGGCCCGCCGCCGACATGTCGGCGGCCATGGCTTCGAGGAGGTCGCGAGTTTGGTAGCAGACCGACTCGAGTCCCGCTTTTGCGATCTCGGCAAGGCCGCTGTCCCGCGTGAGGCCGACAATCGCGCCGCGCGCGTCGGCGTCCCAATAGGGTGCGCCGAGGCCGACGAAGGCCGGCACCATGTAGACGCGCGAGTGAGCGTCGGCCTTGCGAGCGAATTCGGCGCTGTCGGCGGAGGCTTTGAACAGTTTCAAACCATCGCGCAACCATTGGATTGTGGCACCGGCCATGAAAATCGAACCTTCGAGGGCGTAGGTGCGTTTGCCGTTTTGCGCGTAGGCGATCGTCGTAAGTAGTCGGTTTTGCGATCGTGCCATGCCGGCGCCCGTATTGACGAGCGCGAAGCAGCCGGTGCCGTAGGTCGATTTCATCAAACCTTGTTGGAGGCAGGCTTGGCCGACTGTTGCGGCTTGCTGATCGCCGGCCACGCCGGTGATGGGAATGCGCGCGCCGAAAAGACCTTCGTCAGTTTCGCCGAAATACGCGGCGGAGTCGCGGACTTCGGGGAGAACGGCTTCGGGGATGTTGAGCCAGCCGAGGATTTCGCCGTCCCAGCGGCCCCTGCCGATGTCGTATAGCAGAGTGCGCGAGGCGTTGGTGGCGTCCGTGGCGTGAACCCTGCCGCCGGTCAGACGATAGATCAGCCAGCTGTCGATGGTGCCGAAGGCGAGTTCGCCTTTCGCCGCGCGCGCCCGGGCGCCAGGTACATTGTCGAAGATCCAGGCGAGTTTGGTGCCGGAGAAATAGGGATCGAGCAGCAGGCCGGTCTTAGCGGCGATCGTTGCCTCCTTACCTTCGTATTTGAGGCGAGCGCAGGTCGCGACGGTGCGGCGGTCTTGCCAGACGATGGCGTGGTGGATCGGCGTGGCCGTCTTGCGGTCCCAGACAACGGTCGTTTCGCGTTGATTGGTGATGCCGATGGCGGCAACTTCCGCAATCGAGGTGCCGGCAAGGGCGCCGTGCACCACTTTCAGCGTCGCTTGCCAGATTTCCTCGGCGTCGTGTTCGACCCAACCGTCTTGCGGATAGAACTGCTTATGCTCGGCTTGCACGGTTTTGAGGGGCGTGCCGCTGGCGTCGAACAGGATCGCGCGGCTCGACGTGGTTCCTTGATCGATCGCAAGTATTTTGCGGCCTTTTGCTGTCATCTGTCGGCCCTGGCCTCACGTAGATACGAGGGGTGGATGTTAGCCACGATTCCCGCAGAAGTGCGACTGTCTCGCTATGGACGGAGGGCGTATGCCTGCTAAGTTCCCCCTTATGCTCGACCCGTTTGGCCGCAAGATTACGTATTTGCGCGTGTCGGTCACCGACCGCTGCGACTTCCGCTGCACCTATTGCATGGCGGAGGATATGGCGTTTTTGCCCAAGGGCGAGTTGCTGAGCTTGGAGGAGCTTGACCGTTTGTGTTCGGCGTTCGTCGCCAAGGGGGTGCGCAAGCTGCGCCTCACGGGCGGTGAACCGCTGGTGCGGCGCAACGTGATGGGTCTGGTTCAAAGTCTCGGGCGTCATCTGAAAACGGGCGCGCTCGACGAGTTGACGTTGACGACGAACGGCAGCCAGCTCGCGCGGTTCGCGGCGGACTTGAGGACTGCAGGCGTCAAGCGCATCAATGTTTCGCTCGACACGCTCGACCCGGCGAAATTTCGCGAGGTCACGCGCTGGGGACGCATCGAGCAGGTGCTTGAAGGGATCGAGGCGGCGCTCGATGCAGGTCTAAAGATCAAGATCAATGCGGTCGCACTGCGCGGCACGAACGAGGACGAAATCGAAACGCTGATGTGCTGGGCGCACGGCAAAGGTATGGATTTTACGCTGATCGAGACGATGCCGATGGGCGAGATCGACGGGGATCGGACCTCTCAGTACTTGCCGCTGTCGCTGATGCGGGCGCGGTTGGCGCGTTCCTTTACCTTGGAAGAGAGCGATTATCGCACCGGCGGGCCGGCGCGTTACGTGCGCGTGGCTGAGACGGGCGGGCGGCTTGGGTTCATTACGCCGCTGACACATAATTTCTGCGAGAGTTGCAATCGCGTGCGCCTGACGTGCACGGGCACCCTTTATATGTGTCTTGGTCAGGATGACGCCGCCGACCTGCGCGCGCCGTTGAGGGCGAGTGGCGAGGATGGTTTGCTCCACGCGGCGATCGACGAGGCCATCTCGCGCAAACCCAAGGGGCATGATTTCGTGATCGACCGGCGGCGCCTGTCGCCCGCCGTCGCGCGGCACATGTCGGTGACCGGCGGCTGATGCGTTTTTCGAAACCGGCTTTTGCCGCCTCCAGCGCACCCGAAGCGCAAGCCGCATTGCGCGACCTCACCAAACGCTATGGCAATGCCAAGGCCGATGCCGACGTGGTCGTGGCGCTGGGCGGCGATGGCTTGATGCTGCAATCTTTACACAAGACCTACAAGAAGGCGCTGCCGATTTTCGGCATGAATTGCGGATCGGTCGGGTTCTTGATGAACGACTATTCGCCGAACGATCTGCTTGAACGACTGGGCATTGCAGAAGCGCAAGCCATTCATCCGCTGCGCATGAAGGTCAAGACGGCGCACGGCAAGACAAGCTCGGCGCTGGCGTTCAACGAAGTGTCGATGCTGCGCGAGACGCGGCAGGCGGCGAAGCTGCGCATTTCCATCGACGGACGCGTGCGGCTCGAAGAGATGATCTGCGATGGAATTTTGCTGTCCACGCCCGCCGGATCGACGGCTTACAACCTGTCCGTGAACGGGCCAATTTTGCCGATCGATGCGGCGCTGCTGGCGCTGACGCCGATCAGTTCCTTTCGTCCGCGGCGGTGGCGCGGGGCATTGTTGCCGCGGCGGTCCAAGGTGTTGTTCGAAATACTCGAAGCCGACAAGCGGCCGGTAAGTGCGGTCGCCGATCACACGGAAGTGCGCGAAGTGGTCGAGGTGTCGGTCGCCGAGGAACCAACCATTTCGGTGACGATCATGTTCGATCCCGACCGTTCGCTGGAAGAGCGCATGCTGGCGGAACAGTTCGTCACGGGTTAGGCTGCGGCTAGCCTCTGAACCCCGTCATGGATTCCTCGACTTTTCCGTAGCCGGCGTCCTCAGGGATCGTGAGAATCCTTTCGGTTCCGCGCATGACGACTTGGGGTTCGACCGTCACGACGGGATCGGATTTTGCGCGGGCGAGTGCCTCGGCGACGGTCTTGGATTTCGCCAGTTTGAGAAGATTCATCTTGGTCGGGAAAATGACGGTCCATCGCTTGGTGTCGGCGATGGCTTCGTGCGGATCGATCCAAACCGAGTCGACCGACTCCGAACCGTCGTGGCGGCCGAGCTGACCTTCTGGCGTGGCCGCGAGATAGAAATACGTGTCGAAGCGCTTGGGCATGAAGACGGGCGTGACCCAATGGGCAAACGGCACAAGCGCGTCGCAGGCCAGACGCAAGTCTTCTTTCGCCAAGAATTCGGCAACACCGACTTCGCCGGCATTCAGCTTGGGTCGCCAGGGGGCCAGCGCCGTCGCCGTCGCGGCATCGATGTAATCCGCGCGTCCGGACTTGCGGGCGAGCAGGATGCCCGATTCCTCGAATGCTTCGCGAATGGCGGACGCCGTCAGACTGAGGTGGAGATCGTCGAGCTTATCGGCGCCATCCGTCGATTTTCGCAGCGCTTGGTCGCGATCGTGCGCATCAACCTTTCCACCCGGAAAAACAAGGGCGCCGGAGGCGAAGTCGATCTGGTGATGACGTTTCACCATGAATACTTCGATACCGCGCGCGCCGTCGCGCAACAGCAGAATCGTGGCGGACGGCAAGGGCGCCGGTGGCTTTATCTGGTCTGTCATCGGTCGTTCCGGTTTTGAT
This sequence comes from Alphaproteobacteria bacterium, assembly GCA_031413635.1. GTDB lineage: Bacteria > Pseudomonadota > Alphaproteobacteria > Micropepsales > Micropepsaceae > SZUA-430. Next base: position 12,066 of record JANOFM010000121.1, read on the forward strand.
TCAAATTTTGGCAATTCAAATTGAATTGTCTGACGGGAGGCTCTCTTAACAGGGTGCGCATTAGAACATGGGTCATGCGGCACGGGGTCCGCACGACAGAGGTTTTACGCGCCATGAGTGACAGGTCCTTCAGGCTTGCTTCATCTGATATCGATCAGGCGTTCCTACGCAACGAATTCTGCGTGGTGTTTCAGCCTAAAGTCGATTTGGCAACGAAACGCATGACGGGTGCCGAGGTTTTCGTGCGTTGGCAGCATCCGCAGTATGGGTTGTTGCCGCCCGGATTGTTCCTTGATTTCGTAGAGGCAAACGGCCGGATGGCCGATATGACCGGCTTTGTCTTCCATTCGGCGCTTGACGGCGCGCGTGCCTGGAAGGCCAAGGGGCGCGATTGGTCGGTTTCGATCAACGTGGCGCCGGGAACGGTAACGTCGGACGGCTTTGCCGCGGGCCTCGAGCGCCTGCTCGTCGAATACGGCGTCGATCCGAAGACGGTGATTATCGAGATTCCGGAACGCGCGGTCGCGCAGGAGCCCGAAACGCTGTGCGAGGCGTTGCTGCATGTGAGGGCGGTGGGCGTGCACGTAGCGCTCGACGGCGGTGGTATCGTGCCGGTCGATCTCAGCAAATTCAAACCGATGCCGTTCACATCGATCAAAGTGGGTGGACCGGCGAGTATCAGACTGGCGCAGCGCCTTGGCGCGAAAGGAAAGGGCGCGATCGCCGCCCGTCTTCGTTTCGCGCAACAGCATTCGCTGGAAGCGGTCGCGGTCGGCGCCGAGGAAGAGGCCACGCTCGTGGGACTGGCGGAGGTCGGGTTCACGGCGGCGCAGGGTATCTGGATTCAAAAGCCGTTGATGCTCGACGAATTGTTGGCGTGGAACGGCACTTGGGCGCGCGGCAACTTGGCGACAAGCGGCGTGACGGCCGCAAAAACGAATGCCGCGCCGGCCCGGCCGATCGAGCATTCGGTTTCGCCGCCGGCCGACACTCCCGCCGCGGCCTGCATTACGAAGCGCGAATTGCACAAGGCGCCTGAGGGGGAACATGCGCCGCGTCCGGCACCGCCCGCGCTTAAGGCATTGCAGCCCAAGCCCGAGCGCCGCGAGGCGCCGATGCTGACGGCCATGGATGCCTCGGAACTTGAGGACATCGTGGAGGACGAGGAAGCGTCCGCGCCGCTCGTGAAGCAGCAGGGTTTCGGGATACCCGGCGACGCCTGTCCGCCGATGAAGAGCTTGGTTCAGCGTCGCGACGTGACCCCGCCCCCCCAAGGGTTGCGCAAAGCGACGCTGTAGCCCGCCATCTCCGGTTCCCCCGCTGGGGATGTGTGCGGAAGACTTGAGGCTGTGTGCCGCCACCTAGGTAGCACACAGCCTCATTTCCTTCGGATCGTGCTATGTGCTCGCCCAGCGAACAACAACGGGCCGATACCGATGAGCTTCTATGAACGACGAGTTCTTCCTTGGCTGCTCGACATGGCGATGAGCGCCAAGCCGATCACCTATCAGCGCAAGAAGGTGGTGCCGTTGGCGGAAGGCCGCGTGCTGGAGATCGGGCTGGGCGCCGGGCAGAATCTTGCATTCTACAATCCAGCCAAGGTGAGCCACGTCTGGGGACTCGAGCCGTCGCCCGAAATGCGGGCGCGGGCGCGTGGCCGGGCGAAGGACTTGAAATTTCCGCTCGAATTTCTCGATCTGAAAGCCGAGGAGATTCCGCTGGCGGACAAGTCGGCGGATACCGTGCTGGTGACCTACACCTTGTGCACCATTCCCGATGTTGTCCGTGCGCTGAAGGGCATGCGGCGGGTGCTGAAGCCCGGCGGGCGCTTGATCTTCTGCGAGCACGGCAAGGCGCCGGACGACAACGTGCGTAAATTGCAGGAGCGCATTACGCCGGTATGGAAAGCCATCGGCGGCGGCTGCCATGTGGGGCGGCCCATTCCCGATCTCATTCGCGAGGGTGGTTTTACCATCGAGAAGATGGAGACCATGTATTTGCCGTCGACCCCCAAGTTTGCCGGTTACAATTACTGGGGTTCGGCGATTTAGCAGGGCCGATTACCCGGCATTAGGCGTTCCGGTTACGAAAGTGTTTACGGCAGGTATGCGATCCTTGGGGAAGTTGTTTCCGCTCGCCGGGGGGGCCGTTTGTGAAAAGATCCGTAGCCGTCATTTTCGGAGGCGCAGGGTTCGCCGCCATTTTGGGCGCGTATCTGTGGTCGCATGCGACGACGGTTCGCGAACCGGTCGATTGGCAGACCGGCGATCTGATCATCCAAGATTCACGGGTTGCCGACGTGTTGCCGGTATTCGCCGCCGACGGGTCGGGCATGAGCCATATGGGTATCGTCGATACCAGCGCCGCCGATGGGGCAGTGGTGATCGAGGTGACGGATATCGTTCGCGAGACTCCCATTCGCGAGTTCGTTGCGCGCGGCAAGGGTGTCGCCGTCTATCGGTTAAGCGCTTTGAGCGACGAGCAGCGAAAGTCCGCGGTCGCGGCGGCGCGACGGCAGCTGGGCAAACCCAGCGACTTCTTCCTCCGCCGCAGTTGGGACGCTCTGTATTCGAGCGAGCTGGCGCGGCTTGCCTATGGCGATATCGGCTTTGATCTCGGGCGTCTGCAAAAGATTTCGACCGTGGCGCCCGATTTGACGACGGTGAAGATGCAGTTCAGCCGCCACTGGTCCGCGAACGTGGATTGCAACCGGCGCCATCTCGATCAAGAGCAATGCTGGGCCATGGTGGTGAAGCAAGAGGTCATCACGCCCTCCAACATCGCCGGCGACAGCCAGCTGACGAAAGTCTATTCGTCGCTGAAGTGACGGGCTGCCGGCGTTATGGCCGCAGCGCCGAATAGAGCGAGATCGAGCCGGTCGGCGTGGGAATAACCAGGTTTTCCCGCACGTCGCCGAAGCCCGCCTCGATCATCAGCTCGGGCAATACGCCGTCGGCATTGGGCTGAGTGCTCGCGAAGCCGTCCATCGTCTGAACCTGCCAGAAGGCCAGCCTCATCAGCGGCGAATTTTGCCGGCCGTAATCGGCGATGTGCAGTTCACCGCCCGGGCGAAGGGCCGCAAAGGCGCTGAGAACCGCTGAACGTTTGGCGGCGAGCGGCACGCAATGGAGCACCATGCTCGAGACGATCTTGTTCGGGCGGATGACGGACGCGATTGCGGCCGTTTCCTGCACGTAACCTTGCGCGAAATGAATCAGCAGGTCCTTGTCGCGCGCCTTTGTTTCGGCACGCGTCAAAATTGCCGGATCCGGCTCGACGCCGTAGACGGAAGCCGAGGGTCCGGCCTGTTTGAGCATAATTGCCAAGGTTCCGGTGCCGCACCCCATGTCGAGGATGACGTCGCGCGGCTCAGGGTTGATTTGCTTAACGAAGGCGCGGCGCCACGTGCGCTCGCACGTCATGAGCGACATTGTCGTACCGTAAAACGGCGAGAGGCGATGATCGCCCAAAGCCGGAACGTAAGTTCGCATTTGCATTGGCCAGTTCTCCCCGGCCGAGACGCCTGTGTCCCGGATGTAGTGATGAACAAGGTCCGTTTCAACTTCATGGAATAGACGACGCGTCTGTGTCACGTCTGTGACAGCGCGCACTCTCGGCGAACCGAGTATTCCATCCCGTGACCGAGCGGCAAGGTGACTGAATCGAATCCGTTCGCGCGGTCTTGCATGTAGGTAACGTACGGGCGCAGCGTTTTTTTGAAAGTGAAAATATTGTCAGCCAATACAACCGCGCCTGCACGCATTTTGGGCGAAAGCATTTTTATCATTGGAAGATAGATGTCTTTCCAACCGTCGAGGAGCAAGAAGTCGATAGGTTGCTCGAAGGTTGCCAGTGTTTTCATCGCATCGCCTTCCAAAATGCCCACAAACCGCGCGAGGCCCGCTTGCGCGACATTTGCGCGCGCGGCATTAACTTTTTTCGACTCAAATTCGGTGCCGATCACACTTCCGCCGTTTGCGCGCGCGGCCGCGGCCAAATAAATCGTCGAGATTCCAAACGAGGTTCCGAACTCGACGATGGTGCGTGCGCCGATCGCGCGCGCGGTGAGATAAAGCAGCGCCCCTTGATCGGGATCGACGGGGATGTAGGCGTCCCTCAAATAGGGCGCCGCGGCGTCGAAGATATTTCCGCCCGTCAGCGCCGCGACCGCGACGGCAGGCAAGGCGCGCAAGAAAATCCAACGATCGTCCTTGGCGCGCCGGTGAAGATCTTTCAGCGTCGCCGCGATCTTCGGGTCGGCTAGTCCCAAATCCGGATGCACAATTTGTACGTTCATGGCAGCTGCTCCTGTGTTGCGAGGCGGGTCAGCCGAATCGCCTTTTCCGGGCAAGCCGCGACGCAGAGGCCGCAGGCGCGACATTCGTCGCCGTTTTCGGCGGCTGTGTGCAATCGACCTTGGCTAGCGTCTTCGGCATTGGAGGACTTGTTTCCCGGGGCAACGTGAGCTATTGCTCGTTTTATATGAGCTTTTGCTCGGATTGGATACTCGCAAAACGGAGCGCCTGGTCATGGCGAAGACAAAGCCCGCTTCTCCGCGGAAAATACCGGAGCAAGACCGTTCGCGGGCGACGGTCGACGTGATCGTCGACGCGGCTGCTCGCATTTTGGTCAAGGACGGCTACGACGCGTTCACGACCAACCGCGTTGCCGAGAAGGCGGGCGTCAGCATCGGTTCGCTCTATCAGTATTTTCCGAACAAGGATGCGCTGCTCGGCGAACTCATGCGGCGTCATACGACCGATCTCGAGAAGGGCATCGAAGAGATGGCGGCGCGCGCCGCCAACGCGCCGCTTGCCGAGGTGATACGCGCGGCGATCGAGCACAACGTGCAATCGCATCTGATCGATCCGGTGTTGCATCGCGTTTTGTCGGACGAGGTGCCGCGGCTCGGCAAACTCGATTGGCAGGCCGCTTTCGTCGAGCGCATGACAGCGCTTGTGCGCGCGGCGTTCGAAGCGCGGCGGGCGGAGATCGTGGTGCCGGATCTCGATCTCGCGGTTTACATGGTGACGCGCACCGTCGAGACGGTCGTGCACAATGCGGTGACGCAACGGCCGCAGGACTTGCAGTCGGGCGCCCTGGCGGAAGAGCTGACGCGGATGATCGTCAGTTTCCTCACCGGCAAACCGCTTGTGGCGAAACGACCACTTCGGACGGCGGCGGCGTAGAAATCGTTGCGTTCGCGCCGGTTGGAACCCTGTCTGCCGCGGCGGTCCGGCTTGACTTCGGGTGGCCGCGAAAGGACCATCGGTGCGGGGTGTCCGTACTTCGGGGTTCGACCATGGGTTTTTCGCATTTCTTGTGGCAGACGTGGAGAAGCGTCGTTTCCTTCTTCCTGTCGTTTCTGGTGTTGGGCCTGATGGTGTGGTTTACGCCGGACTGGGTGATGGGTTTCGTCGAGACGGCGGGCAGCCTCAAATACCTCGTGATGGGCGGGGCCGAGACGGTGTTCGGCTATAGTCAGCCGTCGGCGCTGTTCGGCCTGGTCGTCGGCGATACGGCGATCGCGCTGACGCTGATGACGCTGTTCACGCGCGTGGTGGTGTTGACGCTGATTTTGTGGCTCGGCGGGCTGATCTTCGGCCGGCTGTTCGGCGGCAAGGCGGCGGGCGAGTAGGATGCCCGCCTACCGCGAAGGTGGCGGCGCGCTGCGGCGGCGCGTGTTGTTTCACGCATGAAAAAAGCAGCCACAATCGAATCCTTAACAACGTAACATTGGCGGATTCGCGCCGATAATGACGTAACATTGATGTAGCGTCGGTGGAGTTCCCCCCTTGGGCTGGACCGGGGGAAGGGTTTTGAATGGATCAGGTTTCTGGGCCTTCTTGAAGGGAGAAGGCCGATGCAACGCCGCTACAAACGGGAATTCAAGGTTCAGGTCGTCGGGGATATTCGCTCGGGCCTGATGGGCTGGCGCGAGAGTTCGCGCGAGTATGGCGTGTCGCTCAGCGCGATCAGAGATTGGCTCGCGCGTTACGGCGACAAAGAGGGCGAGATGAAGAAGAAAGACCCCGCTCTGTTCGCCGAGCAGGAAGCCAAGATCGCGGCCTTGGAACGCAAGGTCGGGCAGCTGACGATGGAGAACGAGCTGCTCAAAAAAACACAAGCCCGCTCCCTCGCGGCGCTCAGCGTGCAATCGTCGATCGTCTCAGGGCCGAAGGTTGTTCGGTCCGACGAGGGTGCGAGATGATCGGTCTTGCCCGCTCGACCTACTACTACGAGCACAAACCTCGCGAGTACCCCATCAGCGACGCGGATCTGATCGCTGCTATGGTCGCCATCAAAAGCGAGTTCCCCTATTACGGCAGCCCGCGGGTCACTGAGGAATTGGCGCGCCGCGGCTGCCCCGCGAACCACAAGCGCGTCGAACGGTTGATGAAAACCAATGATTTAAACGTCAAAATGCGGCGCCGCTTTACGTGCACGACCGATAGCGACCATCCTCATCCGATCTATCCCAATCTCTATCGCAACGTGATCCCGGCCCAAGTCGACGTCGTCTGGGTCGCCGACATCACCTACATCGCGCTTGAGGGCGACGGCTTTGCCTATGTCGCCATCATTCTCGATGCCTGCAGCCGGAAGGTCGTGGGATATGCGATCTCCAAACGCGTCGACGCGATGCTCGCGCTTGCGGCTCTTGAGGCGGCGATCGCCGCGCGCAAACCCAACTCGGGCTGCATTCATCACTCCGATCGCGGCGTGCAGTATGCCAGCAACGCCTATCGCAAGAGGCTGGCCGACAACGGCCTCGTCGGGTCAATGAGCGCGCTCGCCAACCCTTACGACAATGCGCAGGCCGAAAGCTTCATGAAGACCCTCAAGGTGGAGGAGGTCTATCTCGCCAGCTACAAAACCTATGAAGACGTCGTCGGGCGCTTGCCGCGCTTCATCGAGGACGTCTACAACACCAAGCGCCTCCACTCGGCGCTTGGTTACGTGCCGCCGCAGGAGTTCGAAGACCAACTGGCCCAGGAAGCCGCCGCATGACCGCCCCCGGTCCAGCCCAAGGGGGGAACTCCA
>JANOFM010000122.1:0-16559 GCA_031413635.1 Alphaproteobacteria bacterium
TTCCTAGCCAAAGATATTAAGGGCTGGGCTGAACTCTGCGACGAAAACGTCGTCGTCGAATTCCCCTTCGCGCCCGACGCGGCATCCAGGAAGATGGTCGGCCGCGCGGCCATTTACGAGTACTTGAAGAACTATCCCAGCGTCATCGACGTGCGAAGCACTCCCACGCTGAATATCCATGCCACCGATGACCCCAACTTGGCGATTGCCGAGTGGAGTGTCTCAGGCCGGGTGATCAGCAATGGCAATCCCTATGAAATGAGCTACGCCAAGTTTGTGACTTTCAAGAATGGATTGATCGTCAACTACCGCGAGTACTGGAACCCGATGGCGTTCGTGGCCGCCATGAGCGGCGCGATGTTCTGAAACCATGAGTGCCGTGAGCCGGATCGCCTTTCCTAGAATACGGCGACAGGTAATGGTGTCCCTGTCACCCGGCCCTCACATCATCGCGACTTTCAATCCGTGTCCAGCGGCAAAACGCGAAGGCGCAGGCGAGCCGGATCGATGGTGAGCAAGGCCCCGTCGGCGAGCGCTTGCTCGCATTGCCGCAAACCGGCCGCGACGGCGCCCGCCAGCGCTTCGGGCGTCAAATCGCCGGCGCGTATTTGCTCGACGCTTGGCTTTTCAGCATTCGTCGCCGCGAGGATCGCCGCGTAGTCAAGATCGTGCGTCTGCACGATGAGGCCGTGCTCCTTCGCATAGGCCATGATTTGGCGATTGGATGCGTTCTTCGGTCCAAGGGCGCTCCAATGCACGGCCTCGACGCCGGCGCCACCGAGCAACGCGGCAAGCCGTTCATGTCGATCGAGACCTTCATCCCTATTCGGCCAGCACCAGTTCTTGGCCCTCCGCCAGCCATGCGGCGTAGCGCAAAGCCTGCTCGATGTCCTCGCGTTCGAGATCGGGATAGTCGCTGAGGATGCTCTCGATGCTCCGCTCCGCCGCAACTTGATTGACGAGCATGGATACGCTGACGCGCATCCCGCGGATGCACGCCTTTCCACCCATGACATCGGGATCCCGCATGATGCGATCGAACTTCTTCATGATCGGGCGGTTAGCGGTTCGCCGGGGCGCGCACGATGCCGTTTCGGCGCAAATTCCGTTGACTTTTCCGCCCAAAGGTTCTAGTTATGTTCCACCCTTTCCCGCACCCTCCCAAGGGCGCGCGGCTGCGACTTGAACCTGCCTAGAAGACCCTCAGCGCCTTGCAGAACTCCTACATCGCATGTGATGGGACGTGATGGCGTGTGGCGGCTCCGTGATGGCAGAAATGGCGGAATTCATCCAATGTGATGGCGTGATGGCACGGATTAGATTTGCACTTCGCTGGCATCCGGGCGCCCCGTCACGAGAGGCGCCAACGGCTAAGCGCGGGACCTCACCGCCCCGGCCGGTACTCGCGCTCGAGATGCTGCCGCAGCTCCGCTTCATCTAGCCACACCGGTTTCATCTCCTCGCGCAAAAACATCCCCACTTGGTCGGCATAATGCGGCGACGCGGCGTCGAGCGTCGCCGAACCGAACTGATGAATGCTCTGCGCACTGACTTGCCCCTGTTTGTCCCACTCCACGAAATAGACCAGCGTGTCGCCCTTCGCCGCCTCGAACTTGCCGTCCGCTCCCGGCTCCAGCGTCGCCTCGAAATCGCGCAACACATCCGGCCCGCCATTCGCCGGCGCGTCGAAGGCCCCGCGGCGGAAGCGATTGACCTCGCCCCACGCCGGGTCGAGCCGTCCGTAATGCTTCATCAGCGTCTGCACGGCTTTGCGCAACGACGCCGCGGCATCGCCCGGCGGCTTGCCCGCGAACGTCGGCGCGACGACAGGCAGGCCCGTCATCACGGCAAGAGCGGTGCCGCGATTGCCGGCGTCCGTCGACATGTCGTAGCCGCGCAAGATCTCTTGCGCCTTCGCCAACAGCGCGGCGTCCGCATCCGCCGAGAAGTCGATCGCCGTGACCTCCGGGATCAGTTTCGCCAACGCGGATCGCTTCGAATAAATCTTGTCGAACTTGATCGCGCGGAACTCTTCCCGAGTGATCGAGGTGTCCGCGCTCAACAACTCCGCCAACCGCAAACAGCGGTTGGTCTCGCGCGTTTCGATACCGAGCGTCGGCGAAAAATTCTCCGGCTTCAAATTCTCTTCGATGGCCGTCGCCGCGAACGGCGTGTTGTTGGCGTTGTAGACAAAACCCGATTTCGGATCGACGACCGAAGGGACCGCACCGTCGAACGGCAGATAATCGCTCCACAACGTACGCGACGTGTCGCCCCGCAGATATTTTTGCCAATCGAACGCCGGATCGCGCTTGGGAAACGTCGCGTTGTAGACAAAGGCGATGCGTCCGTTCTCGTCCGCGATGATGTAATTGACGCTCGGGATCTGTTGTTGGCTCAAGGCTTGGATGAACGTCGCCATCCCTTCTGCCTTGTTCAACGCGTAGTACCCCTGTGCCTGATCGACCCGATCCATCGTTGCGTAGCGCACGGCGTAGGTGCCATGCGGGCGTTGGATCACGGGCCCATGCACCGACCACAGAACCTCGCGCGTCACCCGGATCGCAATCGGCCCGAGGAGGCGCAACTGAATCTCCGCTTCGCTGCGCTCGAAATCCAACCACTCGCCGTCGAACTTGTACTGGTTCGCGTTTTCCGGATTGACGGTCAGAACATAGATGTCGGTCAGGTCCGGCGTGTTGACGGTGTTCGCCCAACCGAAATGCGGACCGAATCCGTGCACGATGAATGGCGAGCCTGGAAACACGCCTCCCGCCAAATCCCACCCTTCCTCGGACTTCACCCGCACCTCGTACCACGCCAGAGGCCCCGTATAAGGCTGATGCGAATTGATCAGCAGGCGCGTAAATCCGTCGGCCGAGCGCGACGGGGCCACCGCCATCGCATTCGATCCACCGCCTTCGCCCGTGCTGATTTCATACTGGCGCGTCGGTTCGAACAGATCGCGGATGTGCCGGTCGAGCCCAAAGAACAACGGCGTGAAGAACACGAACCCGGCCGCAATGTCTTCGGCATCGACGGCGCGAAACCCCGGCAGCACTTGCTCGGGATGCTCGGCCGCATAGAGATTGACCCCTTGCGCATAGGCGCTCAGCACACTGTCCGCGCCTTGACTAATGCCACCCCGGGCAAGCTGATCCTTGTATTGCCCGTCGATGCGTTGGCGCACTCTCAGCAATTGGACCAAATAATCCGTGACGGCAGGGTCCGACCCCTTCGCCTCGAACCACGCACCCAGACCCACGGCGCTCGTCAACGCATTCATCAACCGCGGCGTCTGGTTATCGACCAGCGCGAGCCGCCCTCGTGTCGTCATGAGGGATTGCTGAATCGTCTTGAAGTCGTCCTCGGCATGCGCGTAGGCGAGGCCGAAGGCGACATCTGCATCCGTCCTGCCATAGATATGCGGCACGCCATACGTGTCGCGCAGAATGCGCACATCGTATGCCTCGCCCGCTTTGAGATAGGTGCGCCCATCGAACGGCGCGACAAACACGGGCCGCAGGAAAAAGACGAACGCTGCGATCAGCAGCGTCACCACGCCGCCGCCGGTCATCAGAACACGCCGCATAATCCCCTCGACCCGATCAAGCTATCCGCCCAAAACATACGGCGCCCAAAGCGCCATCAGTCCGAACACCGTTCCCAGGACACCCAGCCCCGCGCCGATATAGGCAAGCCACAAAACCGAGGTCACCACGGCGGCGGAGGCAAGCAGTATCCCCAACTGCAACGCGGAACTCGCCAAGTCGTAACTGCCGTTCGCCGCCGCCGCCTCGTCGCGCGCGGTTTCGATCTCTTTCGCGCGCGCGGACAGTTCCTTCCGGCCTTCGCCGGTTTCGGGTTCCGAGTCGTATCGGTCCGCGGTTGCCCGCCACTCGGCGATGGTTTTCTTGATTTCGTCGAGCTTCGTGCCGGGCGCCGTCCCCATGGCGCTCAACTCGAGATCGCGCGCCTGCGTCCTCAACGTCGTCATGCGGATAGTCTTGGCTTGAAAGAACGCCCACGTGTTCGATGCCTCGATCGTGCCGCGCAGCGCATCCGACGACGCGTTCTGTCCGCCCGCCTCGGTGAACGCCAACACCCCCGCCAAAACGGCGATCAGGATGCCGATACGCTTGTTGCGCTCGTTGAACTCAAGTTCCAATACGTCGGCCATCTCCGCTCCTCATGCGATTCGCAAGGGTCGCATTGAAGCGGCCCCAGCGCGCTGCTTGCAAGGCGGGCCGTTGGCGTTTCGAGCGGTAAACTCAGTTCGCGCCGCAGTCGACGCTGTTTCCGGCCCACGTGCAGGGGTCGCCGCTGGATTCGGGCTTTTGCGCGCCGGCGACCGCGCGGATTCCATCGCCGATGGTACGCCAGGCTTCCGCCTCGTGCGCGCGCGCTTCCGCCAGTTGCTCCTTGACGTCTTCGGTCAACTTACCCTCGGCATGAAGGGCCGCTTCTTGATAGAGCCGGTTGGCGTTGCCGTAACTCAGATTGCGCTTCAACAACTGGGCGGTGACGAGATCGAGCTTCATCGCCAGTTCCTTGCGCGTCGCACTCTGCGTCGGCCAGTGGTCCTTCGCCACCGACTCGATGCGATCCCGGCAGTCGCGTTGATCGCGCGACAAGGCGCGGATGGCCGCGACGTCCCCCTCTGTCGGAACGTCGTCGATGGTCAGCATTTCGGGCATGATCTCATCGACGTTCACGATCGGCAGTTTGCCGATCAGGGTCTTGATTTCGGGATTCGTTCGTTTCTTTTCGCAGTACTTGACCACGCTGCCCATATCGCGGTCGGCGACGTACGAACGCACATAACTGCAGCCGCCAAGCGCAAAGGTAACCACCGCCAGAAACAGGAACCGAGATCCCATCCGCCCCACCCCGATAATTTGCGTATTCCCCAGGCCGGGGATGAAACGCCAAGTTGCATCACGAAACAAGACGGCTCGGTCATAAATTTCAGTTGCCCCAATGGAAATCGAGGTCAAAAAATACAGTAAGATGTTGATTACATTAAATATTATGGTGCGCGAGCCGCGCCGGCAGTTTCAACAAATTCGATGAAAAAATCGGGCTTCTACGCGCACCGCGCGACCTTGCGATGTTTCCCGGAATCGAACGACCTTGCACCGGCATGCCGCCGCCCAGGAAAGGAACCGCCGCAATGTCATCCCGCAGCCTTTGCATCGCGGTCGCCGCGCTCATTGTTGCAGCTCCGTTTTCTCAAGCTGCCGAACCGTCGCCGGAAACGACGGCTGCCTCGGCCCTCGGCGCCGAGGTCAAGGGAGCGAATTGGACCGTCGCACCAACCGTGCGCAGCGACGGCTTCGTTCGCCTCTACGCGGTTGAGACGCCTTACGGCGATTTTCAAGTCAACGGTCACCGCCGGATGAGCGAGCGCCTGCAGGAACTGCGCGCGCTCAAACTCCTGGAAGAAATGTCGGAGACCCGGGTCTTTGTCGACGCGGTCGCCAACGCGGGCCTGGCGCCGATTCGTTTCGGCCGCGACCTCGTTCTCGATCCGGTCGAGACGACGGGCAATCTCATTTCCGGCATCGGCAACATGTTCGACCGCGCGGTCGATGAGGTTGAACATTCCGGCGCCAGTCGCGACAGCTTCGTCGAAAGCGTCGTAGGGATCAAAAAGGCGATGCGCGAACTCGCTTTCGAGCTGAAGGTCGATCCCTATTCCGATTTCACGCCGCTGCGCGACGGGCTTGAGGACATGGCGCGAGTAATGGCGGCGGGCGACATTTCGGTTTCGGCGGCCGTCTCGGCCATTCCGGGCGGGGCGGGGATCGCGGTATCGGCAACCTCGCGCGCCTCGAACCTCGCCAACCCGATCCGCGACAAAAGCTCTGCCGAAATCGCGGCACTCGTGACGGCCAAGCTCAAGTCTCTGGATGTGACCGAAAACACAATCGAACGTTTCGTCGAAAACACCCACTACTCGCCTGGCGACCAGTTCGCCATCGCCGAAGCGTTGGAGACGCTAAAGGCGGGCAACAGCGCCGCCTTCGTGCTTCGCGCCGCGCAGGCCGACAGCGCCGACGTCGCCAAATTCCACCGTTACCGCGCCGAATTGCTATCCAAACAAACCGCGCGCTTGGGCACGCTGAAGGAATTCTATGTCGTCGCCGAGTTCGCTTTGAACCGCGACGCGTCGGGCGGCTTGGTAGCCGCCTTCCCATTCGACGGTTTGGCGTGGACCGAAACCGTCTCGAAGAGCTTTTCCAATCTGAGCCGCGAACTCGCGACGCGCGGCGAAACCAAGCCGCCGCTGTTCGCCACCACCGGCAAGCTCTCGCCGGTCGCCGAAGCCGAAATGAAAAAGCGCGGTTGGAAAATCTTAACCTTAGAGTGACCGCTCGGTCTGTGACCCAGGTCACCGCGAATTCGGGGCCGGCGCCTCTAACGGGGGCTAACATGCGGCCGCGTCACGTACTATATTCGGTCTCGCGTTAGGGAGAATTCGCATGCTCAAATCGATCGCAACCGCCTTGCTGGCAGCAACGCTCGCGGCTCCGGCTTTTGCCGGCCAAGTCTATGGCAATTACGGACAAAGCCAGTATCAAGGCCCCCCGCCATCTCGCAGCAGCTGCGACGGCGACGTGGCGGTTGGAACCGGCATCGGCGCGATCGTCGGCGGCGTCATCGGCAATCAATTCGGCCGCGGCAGCGGACGCACCGCGGCAACCATTGGCGGTGTGATCTTGGGCGGCATCGCCGGCAACGCGATCGCCAAGGACGCCTGCAAAGATGATCGCCACGACGCTTATTATTACAACAATACCTACTACGACGCCTTCAGCGACCCCGATGACGGCGACGAATACGGCTGGCGCAATCCGCATACGAACAACTACGGCTACGTCACCGCGGGCAATTATTACGAGGACGGGTACGAGAATTATTCCGGCCCCTGCCGCGAGTTCGAGCAGCGCGTCTACATCGACGGCCGCCCCGAAACCGCGACCGGCGTCGCCTGCAAGCAGGCCGACGGCACCTGGCGCATCGTCAACGGCAACTGAATTTGCACGGTTGACGCATTCGCTTTGCAGCGGTGATCATGGTTCCCGCCATGAGCGCCCCGCCGAAAACCGTTTTGACCGCCTCGCCTGAAGAAGAAGAGTCGATCCGCAACGCCGTACGCAACGCCGATCCGGCGACGTTGGGTCCCGGCCGCGTCATGGCACGTGAGGCCCACGCCGGCGCCGTGCTCGATCTTCTCGCCGATCCGGCGGTGTCGGACCCCGTTTACGCCCTGCCGCGTCCGTTCACGCACGCCTCTGTCGCGGACTGGATCGAACACTGCGCGCAAGCGCGCCGCGCGGGCGAGGGCCTGTTGATCTTGACCGCAACGCCCGGCGGCACGGTCATGGGCTACTCGAAAATCAGCGTTTGGCCCGACCGTTCCTCCGCCGAATTGGGCGGCGCCTTGCGCGCCACGTTGCAGAACGCGGGCTCAGGCGGGGCAGGGGCGGCGCACATGATCGACTGGATCTTCGCGACGCTGCAAGTCCGCCTGATCTGCCTAACGGCGGCCCTCGACAACATCCGCTCGGCAAGGTTGATCGACCGCATGGGGTTCACGCGGCTGGGCGAACGCGACGCGGTACGCGCGGACGGGTCGGTGCGGCGATCGCTGTACTGGGAGATGGGGCGGGAGGGGTGGGAACGAAATTCGTTTACAAAGCCGGGTTGTTAAGCACGCCAACCCGCAGATCCCCATTGCTGTCGCCGATAGCTCCTGCATGCAGTACAATCAAATTTTCCAGGCATTGTGACACACTCTCGCCGAGGCGGGCCGACTAGGACATTGGAAACTTGGTGTCGGCTCAACTGGCACCTCGTAAGTTGAACTAGTAACTGCGCGATATCCGGGTGCCAATATGACTGTCAGCGAGTCCTCCGAAAAAAGCAAAAGTCCACTTAAGACCGCGGCGACATCGTTTCGCGGCATCCCCGGCTTCGTCGATTTTTGCGAGATGGACACGATTTCTGGATGGGCTCAAATCCCATTCCTCTCGCTGATGCCGGCGGTAGTCGATCTATCGATTGATGGTGCCCAAGTTGCTTCGGTCAGGGCGAATATCTTTCGGCAAGATCTGCGCGATCAGGGAATTCGCGATGGGTTTGCAGGTTTTTCAATCAAGATTCCGTTGACGTTTCAAGACGGCAAGGTACATCGTTTCGTCGTGACGGAACGCATTTCGAAGAAGCATCTCGGTGGCATTGCGCAATTTCAAGTTCCTGTAGATGTCGAGCGCATTGCCCGCAGTGAACTTTTTCTCAAAAGTGTAAGTTTGGCTTCGAATGTGCGAGATGATACATTCCTGGACGCACTCAAGAACAAGAAGAAGCTCGCCGTCATTTGCGCGTTCACGCCTGGCAATGACCTATATGCCTATCACCACCGACTGATTGACGAGTTGAGATCGGCTGGATTCGCGGTCATGTTGGGGCAAAGTTACTCGCATGTAAGCAACGCGAGCGTCGTTTCCGTTTCGCCGCCAAAGTCGGCGGCTGATGCATACTTGGTCAAAGACAATCTGGGATACGACTTCGGAACGTGGCTCTCGTGTGTTGTGGCCGTTAGAGAGCATTTGCGATTGCTCGACGAACTGTTGCTGGTAAACGATAGCGTCTTTGGACCGCTTTCCGATTTCAAGAAATTCCGAGGCAAGATTGACGGTTGCGCCGCTGACGTAGTGGGTGTTTGTGACAGCTACGAACACAATTTCCACCTACAGAGTTTCTTTCTGCTTTTCCGGAAGAGTGTGTTGCAGAGCGGCTTCTTCGATAGTTTTGTCGACGAGTACTCCTACAGCAATGAAAAGGACAAGGTCATCCGAGATGGCGAATTGGCCCTGACCCCGCAGCTGCAGCAAAAAGGCTTCCAATGTGATGCGCTGTATCGGTATGAAGACCTCGCAAAATCCTGGCTTGAACGGTTGCCCGGCTACATATCGCTGGTGGCGCAACTTCCAGAGAATACTGGACGATCCCTTCAGGGACCATGTTCAGCAGAAGTGGAGTACTTGGACAATTTGGCGAGACACATTCGACGTGGCGACCCCGTCAACCCAACGCACTATTTTTGGGACATTTTGCTTGAACTGGGGTGCCCATTCCTAAAACGGGAATTGATATTCAAGAATCCGATCAATCATCCACTCTTGTATCGCGCGCCGGAAATCATTCGGACATCCGGATATCCCATTGAGCTGATCCGCGACGCTGCCAAACGGTTTGGCGCCACGAAGGTCTTTTTCTGATGGCCGATGCCCCTGTCAATGATTCGCCGGTCGTGTTTGGTCCGTGCGTGACAATCGGGACGCGGTGGCTTCTCAAGCCCAATACTGTGGTTGTTCTAGGAGCTGCGCGCGGCGGAACGTCAATGGTCGCGGGCGTCATGCGAATTCTCGGCATCGACATGGGCGAAAATGTGGACGGTGACAACAATGAGGATCAAGTCTTCATCGAACATCGAGGCGATAGAAGCATTTTCACGGACAAAAATAATGCGCCTCGCAAGAAGAAGTATCTTGAGTCCATCGGCCGCCACATCGATACGAGAAATCAAATGAGCAAGACGTGGGGGTGGAAAGACCCGCTGGCCTCCTACTACGTCTCGGAAATCGTTTCCAAACTGCAACAGCCCGCTTTCGTATTTGTGGCACGTGATCCAATTGCCGTTGCAATTCGCGAAAGGCACGAAGAGCGCTCGGAGGCGCCCGGTGCTGCACTCGCTTATATCTTGAATACCGTGAATGAATATAAGGCGATCGCGGATTTTCTTGCCGGTCGCACGCAAGGCGCGCTGCTTGTCAGCTATGAGCGAGCGCTTCGTCAGCCCGAAGCCACCGTGTCCGGCATTAGAGAATTTCTTTGTTTAACGCCGGACTCAGAGGTTGAGAATAGGGCAACTGCTTTCATAGCGCCGGGTCGCGGCTCTGCGCGGATCGACTGAGGCCCCAAACACGATGCACTCCTAACTGTCTGCGAGAGGCAGTATCTTGACGTAAATGCCCAATAGTTCGGTCGAGTGTCCCTTTCCGTCAGCATCGGAATGCACGACGACGATGGGCGAATTTCCGAATTCACCGTCAATCGAGGGAACGGTGTAGACAAACGTCTTTAACTCGAAAATTGGCGACAATTCGACGACTTGCCATCCGCTGTTTCCCGCTTGTTGCGTAGCGTAGACGATGGAAAAAGCCCCGGCGGAATTCGCCTGCGAACTTCTCGCGACGACGCCGATTTCAACACGTCGGCCTTTGCTGCGGTTGCTGAATTCCAACGGCAGCGTAAAACTAAGGCCTCGCTCGGACCACTTGGGCGTCTCATTGTCTAACGCACCGCTGCTTGTGAGCCGGGCAAAGGTGAATTGCCCGTCGCCAAGGCTAAATCTTTCCAGTTTTTGTCCTGGCGCCAACTGCCATCTCGGTGCGTCGGACTCCGCAAATGTGACGGCAAACCCTCCCAGCGCGGTAACCTCTGTCATCCGAGTCACAAGCTCTCGTTCCGATGGCTTAAAGAAGGGAAGGTCGATTCCCAGAAAGTTCGTGCTCGCCAGAACCCCCGCCGCGACGACAGCGAGACCGACGGCGCCTGCAACCAAGATACCCGCCCGTGCCATTCTTCTCCCTTCGCAAATTGGGCCAAACCCTGACTTTTAGGTTACAAGACGCCGTTGGCCGAAGGCAAGGAACTCGAACAAATCTCAGCCGCTTAACCGTAGCCAATAATTCGGTAATATGCCTTTATTGGTTCGGCCCATGCACGTAGTTCACAACCCTCAGCGCACGGTAGATACGGCCCAATATGCAACTCTTGCTTACCGGTGGCGCAGGCTTCATTGGCTCCGCGGTCGCGCGCACAATCGCGTGCCGCCGAGTCGCTAGCCTGCTTGTCGTCGACAAGCTCACCTATGCCGCCAGCCTAGCTTCCCTCAAGCCGATCCAGAACGCAGACGCATTTACCTTCCTCCACGCCGACATCGGCGACGCGGCCGCCATGCGCTCGGCCTTCGCTAGCCACAGGCCCGACATCGTCATGCACCTGGCCGCCGAAAGCCATGTCGACCGTTCCATCGACGCGCCGGCGGATTTCGTCACAACCAATATCGTGGGCACCTTTCGCCTGCTCGAAACCGCACTGAACTATTATCGCGAACTCGATCCCGTCGCCGCGCGAAAATTTCGCTTTCATCACGTCTCCACCGACGAAGTTTTCGGCGCGCTGGGCGTCGAGGGGCACTTCACCGAAACCACCGCTTACGCTCCGCGCTCGCCTTATTCGGCGTCGAAGGCCGCCTCCGACCATCTCGTGCGCGCCTGGGGCGAGACCTACGGCCTGCCGGTCGTGATCTCGAACTGCTCGAACAATTACGGTCCCTATCAGTTTCCGGAAAAACTCATTCCGCTGACCATCTTGAATGCGCTCGCAGGCAAGACGTTGCCCGTCTATGGCCGCGGCGAAAACGTTCGCGACTGGCTCTACGTCGACGATCACGTCGAAGGCTTGATCGACGTGGCAACCCGCGGCCGGCCCGGCGAAACCTACGTGATGGGCGGACGCGCGGAGCGCCGCAACATCGATGTGGTGCAAAACGTTTGCCGCATCCTCGATCGCCTCGCGCCGCGCGCCGGGGAAAAGCCGCACGAGCAGCTGATTGCATTCGTCACCGACCGGCCCGGCCATGATCAGCGCTATGCCGTCGACTGCACGAAGATCGAGCGCGAACTAGGCTGGCGCCCGCGCGAAACGTTTGAGGCGGGGCTCGAAAAAACCGTGCGCTGGTATCTCGACAACAAGCACTGGTGGCAGTCCATCCAATCCGGCGCCTATCGCGGCGAGCGCCTAGGCCTCGCCCGAACGGGTGACGCATGAGGATCGCCGTCTTTGGTGCCGCCGGGCAACTGGGCCGGGCGTTGACGCGCATGGGTAAGGCGCGCGGCATATCCATCGTCGGATTTGATCGGACGCGTATCGACATCACCGATCGCACGGCCGTGCGCGCCGCAGTGGCCGATGCGCACGCAAACGCCGTCGTCAACGCCGCCGCCTACACCGCCGTCGACAAAGCCGAATCCGAACCCGATCGCGCCTTCGCAGTCAACCGCGACGGCGCCGCCAACGTCGCCGAAGCGGCCGATCGCGCAGGCATACCGCTCATTCACATCTCGACCGATTATGTTTTCGACGGCGCCATGCTCGGCGCTTATATGGAGGAGGACGCGGTCGCCCCGCTCGGCGTCTATGGCCGATCGAAAGCCGGGGGCGAAGCCGCCGTCCGTAACGCCACCTCGCGTGCCGTCATCCTGCGCACCGCATGGGTCTACGGACTTGAGGGCGCGAATTTCGTCAAGACGATGCTGCGTCTTGGTGCCGAAAGCGAAGGTCTGCGCATCGTCGACGACCAGCGCGGCAGCCCCACCTTCGCCGACGACCTTGCCGATGGAGTCGTGTCTCTGGCAGGAAAACTCACCAGCCAATCGGGCACCTATCACTTGGCGGGCGCCGGCACGGCCACCTGGTTCGAGTTCGCCACCGCGATCTTCGCTGAGGCAACCCGTTTTGGCGTGCGCACCCCGCGCCTCGAACCGATCGCGACCGCCGAATACCCGACGCCCGCCCGTCGCCCGGCGAACTCGGTCCTCGACTGCACGAAGGCAAAACGCACCTTCGCTGTTGAATTGCCCCCCTGGAATGACGGACTGTCGCGCATGCTGAATGCGCACTTTGAGGCAAGGCGCCCATGAAGGGAATCATCCTCGCCGGCGGTCACGGCACGCGGCTCTATCCGCTGACCCTGTCGATCAGCAAGCAGCTGCTACCCGTGTTCGACAAGCCGATGATCTACTATCCGCTGTCGACGCTGATGCTGGCCGGCATCCGCGACATCCTGATCATCTCGACCCCGCACGATCTGCCGATGTTCCGCCGCGCACTAGGCGACGGTGGCGATTTCGGGATCTCGCTGACCTACGCCGAACAACCCGAACCCAACGGCCTCGCCCAAGCCTTCATCATCGGTGCCGACCATATCGGCAATGACAGCGTCGCGCTCGCGCTCGGCGACAATCTTCTCTTTGGCCACGGCCTCCAAGCGGTGATGCAGCGCGCGGCCGCGATAGAAACCGGCGGTATGGTTTTCGGCTATCACGTCCCCGACCCGCAGCGTTACGGCGTGGTGGAGTTCGATGCCGCCGGCCGCGCGCAATCGATCGTCGAAAAGCCGCAAGAACCCAAATCGAATTGGGCCGTGATTGGTCTCTACTTCTACGACAACACCGTCGTCGACATCGCGCGCAACCTGATGCCATCGCCGCGCGGCGAACTTGAAATCACCGATGTCAACGCCCGTTACCTTGAACGCGGCGCCCTGAAGGTGGAACGTTTGAGCCGCGGTTACGCCTGGCTCGATGCCGGCACCCACGATTCGCTGATCCAAGCCGGTGAATTCGTCCGCACGATCCAGCAACGAACGGGCTTGCAGATCGCCTGTCTTGAGGAAATCGCCCTGGACAAGCGCTGGGTGACGCCGGCCGAAGTCGAGGCGCGCGCCGCGGGACTTCGCGCCTCGGACTATGGCAATTACTTGCTTCGCCTGTTGAAAGAGCGCGAGGGCATAAGATGACGCTCGACGTGCGGCCACTTGCCATCCCCGATGTAAAGCTCGTCACCCCGCGCCGCTTTGCCGACGCACGCGGCTACTTCACCGAAACATGGCACCGCAAGTCGCTCAGGGACGCCGGCATCGACTGCGATTTTTGTCAAGACAACCTCTCCCTGTCGGCAAGCGCCGGTACGGTGCGCGGCCTGCATTTCCAAACGCCGCCCAATGCCCAAGCAAAACTCGTCAGCGTCCCCAAGGGTCGCATCTTCGATGTCGCCGTCGATCTGCGGAAATCCTCGGCGACGTTCGGCCGCCACGTCGCGGTCGAACTCGACGCCGAACGGGGCGCGCAACTCTTCATACCGGCGGGATTCGCGCACGGCTTTTGTACGCTCGCACCCGGCACCTTGGTCTTCTACAAGGTCGACGCGCACTATGCCCCGAACTCCGATGCCGGAATTTTCTGGGCCGACCCATCGCTTGGTATCGATTGGCCCGTGACAACCGACGGCGCGCATCTGTCGGCGAAGGACGCGGCACTGCCGAGCTTGGGCGTTATCGTCGGTTCGTTTCAATGAGAGGGAAACCGTAAGCGTGAATTTCTCGCGGTTCTTGGTGCGCGGCAAGAATGCCGGTGCCGGTTCATCGCCGGTTACTAACGATCCGCGCGCGCTACGCGGCGACGGTGCCGAGATCGCGGATTCCATCGCCAATTTCTTGAACCGCACCGGTCTGTTCGACCGCGAAGCCTATTCCCGCCTCTACGCCGACGTCGCCAAATCGGGACTCGATCCGTTGCATCATTTCGTGCGTGTCGGCATCCACGCCGGCCGCCAATTCACGAGCCAGGAAACGATCGCGCGCCTATGGCGCGAGGTCTTGCGCGCCGATGCCTCCACGCCGCCATCGCCCGCAATGCCGCTGGCTGACGCGGTCCGCTATCGCGTCGCGATCTATGTCTCGAGTGTCGGCAATTTCTTCATGACCGAGATCGGCGAAATCTTGAAGGCGGGGTTCGCCGAAGCCGGCATACACGCTGAGCTGCGCAACGAAAGCGGCCAGCCGCAGCGCGACGCCACCCATCACATCGTCGTCGCGCCGCACGAGTTCTTCACGCTGGGCGACGGGCGGCGTTGGGCAAACGACGAGTTCGTCTCGCGCGCCATCTTGTTTTCAACCGAACAGATTCAGACTCCATGGTTTGCGCTCTCGCTCGTGTTCTTGCTGCGTGCGAAAGCCGTCGCCGACATGAACGGCCAGAACGCCGCAATCTTGCGAAAGGCCGGCATCCGCGCGGCGGCGATTCAGCCCGGACATGCACCCTCGTTCGAACCCTTCGCACTTCAAGCGACGCTGAATGACGTGCCGGCCCTGGCGGGCCTTTCGCCTGAGGTGCGCGATTATGACGTGGCAGACGATCGTTTCGCCACGCGACCGCTCGATGTTTTGTTTTTGGGACACCACTCGCCGCGCCGGGAAAAGCACTTGGCGGCTTACGCCGGAAAATTCGCGGATTTGAACACATTCATCTATGTCCCCCGTTCGGCCAAGCCGCTTGCGCCCGAACACAATCCGATGGCCTCCTCGAAAGTGTCGGCGGCGCTTCTTCAGCGCGCGAAGATCCTCCTGAACATTCATCGAGACGATTACACCTATTTCGAATGGTGGCGCCTGATGCAGGCATTCTGGCACAAGGCTGTCGTCGTCACCGAACCTTGCTTTCCCCATGCTGTATTCAAGCCGGGTGAACACTATTTCGAGGAATCCCCGCGCCACATCCACCATTTGATCGCTTGGCTTGCGCACACGCCGGACGGCCAAGCGCGAGCGCAAGAGATGCGCGCGCGTGCATTCGAAACATTCACCGGTCGAACCACCGCAAAGGCCGCCGCAATCGCACTGCTGCGCATGCAGGAGGCATCGTGAGTCTCTTCCCGCGCCCGGTAAGAATCATCGACGAAACAACGCCAAGGGTGTCGCCGTCGGTCTCGGTGATCGTGACCCTCTATAACTACGCTCGTTACGTCGAGGAGTGTCTGGACTCGATCGCAGCGCAAACACAAGAAAATCTCGAGCTGGTGGTCGTCGACGACTGCTCCCAGGATGGCGGCTTGGATATTGCGCGCAATTGGCTTGACCGGAATGAGTCGAATTTCGCCGCCCACCGCGTCATCGCGCACACGGAGAATATGGGTCTGCCCTACGCACGCAACACCGCGTTTTCAAATGCGCGGGCAAGCAGCGTTTTCGTCATGGACGCGGACAACGCACTTTATCCGCGCGCCATCGAACGCTGCATGCAAGCCATGACGGACAGCGGCGCCGCCGGCGCCTATACGCAGTTGGAAATTTTCGGCGAACGCACCGGACTGGGCCTCGCCGATTTTTGGAGCAAGGAGCGCTTCAAGCCGATGAACTACATCGACGCGATGGCCCTGGTCGCGAAGTCCGCGTGGCAACAAGTCGGTGGATACACGCAACTGGGCGCGAACGGCTGGGAGGATTATGACTTCTGGTGCAAGTTCGTCGAGCACGGATTGAGCTGCGCGTTCGTGCCGGAAGTTCTTTGTCGTTACCGCAGCCATGCATCGTCGATGTCGAGCTTGGAAACCAATCCGAACGCGCCCAGTTTGATTTTGGAAATGTCGCGGCGTCATCCCTGGCTCGAACTCTAGGTTCGGCCCGTCAGTTCAGAATTTTTCGCAACGCCTCGATCGTCGTCTCGAGCGGTGCCGCCGTCTTCATGAAGTCTTGCGCGGCCGCACCCGCCGCCTGCGCGGCTTGTCGAAGCCCGTCATCCTCGAACGCGCGCCTCACTGCTTCTGCGAACTTCCCAGGCTCGAACGGCTGCACGAGGATGCCCGCGCCAAGCGCCTCGAGCCGCCGGCCCGCGACCAGCGCCTCGAAATGGCGCGGACAAACGATG
>JANOFM010000123.1:0-22850 GCA_031413635.1 Alphaproteobacteria bacterium
TTGCGACGGTCCGCGAGTTCAAATCGCCTCTTGGGCCACGAGTGGCAAGCGGACGCTTCCCTTATCACGACGCCTTCCACGGTTGCTCCGACGCCGTCGTAGACGCACCGGGGCGATCAGCTGTGTTTTGCTTGGGGAAGCCGTTGCGCCGCGCTGGATTGTGAAACGGTAGCGCGAGCAAGGACATCGTGGTTTGGCCGGCCGGGTCGTCGAAACCCTCGAGGCCGTAGTCGATGGCGAGGCCCCGGCGCAGCGTGGTCGTAACGCCGACGGCGGGATCGGCGTGGTGGACGCGGTGAAAGCGCCACAGACCGGGCATCGCATGCATAGCGACGTGAGCGGTGTAAGCCTGGACGTCGAGCACAAATAAGGTTGCGGCGAGTTCGATCCAGGGGTCGATCGCGACGGCGTTCAACAGTCCGAACTCCTCGGCTTGGAACCAGGCGAGCGTCAGTACGAGAGCGGCGGTCAAAAACAGGTTGGTCGCCAAATAGATTATTGTCAGTGCGAAATTGGGTGCGAGGTGAATGGTGTTCCACGGTTTACGCGCCTGGAGCGGGCGCGCGAACTCGATCGCGGCAACAACGGCCACCGCCGCGAGGAGGAAGCCCATCGCGGTGAAACTCGAGGAGGCAAACGCGGTTGAAAGAAAGCGGTCCAGGGTCATTGTCGACCTCGTCTGACCGCCCGATCTCGGGCGTGGTCAAACGGTTCTTGGGCGCCTCGCGGTGCCTGACTGGGAGACCGTGTTACCCCAGCGGCAGCCAGCCTAAGCGCGCCGCACTTGGGGTTCAATTACGCGTGGGGTAATCAAGCGCGTGGCTTTGAACCCGCATTCCAATCGCGAGGCAGACCCGATGATAGATTTCCAAGGTAAAGTCGCGCTGGTGACCGGTGCGGGGTCGGGCATCGGAAAGGCGCTGGCGCAGGCGCTGGTTGCGCGCGGGGCGCGGGTCGTTCTTGCCGATGTCAACGAAGCGACGGTGGAATCCGCCGCGGCGGAGTTGGGTGCCGCGGGGCACGCGATCGGCTGCGACTTGGCGGAGCCTGCGGCGGCGGAGCGTCTGATCAAGCAGAGTCACGCATGGCATGGGCGCCTGGATCTTGTTTGTTCGAATGCAGGTGTTGGGCACAATCGACGGCTGATGAAACTAGTAATCGACGATAGCGCCGAGCGGTTGTTCGCCGTCAATTTGTTCGCGGGCTTGCGATTGGCGCAGGCTTATGTGCGCACGCTTGACGGTTCCGGTGTTCGGGGCCGGCTGATGCTGACGGGGTCGGAGAATTCGCTCAGCGTGCCGGCGGCGGTGAAGGGTGCAGGGCTTGGGCTTTATGCGGCGACGAAGCACGGATTGCTGATTATGGCGGAGTGGTTGCGCGACGAACTCCATGCAGCCCCGATCGATCTGCATGTGTTGCTGCCGGGCGCCGTCTATACGCCGCTGCTCGCGCGTGCTTTGCCCGATCCGGCAAAGGCGCCGCCGGAACTCGGGTTGATTTCATCTGAGCGCTGCGCCGAGCTGGCGCTGCGGGGCTTGGATCTCGGGTTGTTCTACATTCCGACGCACGCGCATCTGCGCGACGACATGCGACCGCGCGCGGACGGCGTGGATGCTGCGTTGAAGGCGCTTGGCCTGGTGAGTTAACCGATCTCGCGGCGATGAGCCTCGGCCAACGCGGCGAGGGTTGGGAATTCGAAATCGAGTTTGGGTCGGTGGGCGACCGCCTTCGTCGCGCCCGAGCCCGTGCCCGTGTCGCCGCGCCGGTTGATCCAACAACGGGCGATGCCGACGCGTTCGGCCGGCGCGTGGTCGTGATAAAGGCTCTGCGCGGTGTGCAGGATTTGCGCTATGTCGTGGCCGAGTTCGCGCACGCGGGCGATGAGGTACTCGAAGTTTTTGAGACTGGGTTTGTAGGTGCCGATGTCTTCGGCGGTGCAGATCGCGTCGAAGGCGACGCCCAGTTTCTTATTCGTCGCCGCAAAGCTCAAGCGGTCGACATTCGACAGAATGACGAGCTTGTAGTGCCGCTTCAGATAGGCGAGCGCTGCCGACGTGTCCGCGAAAGCGGGCCAAACGCCGATCGAAGCGCCGAAGGCCGCGTCCAGTTCGGCGTCGGGTGCGACCTTCCAGGCGCGCGCGAGCTTGGCGTGCACGCGGATGAGAATGTCGCGGTAAAGCAGGCCGGGGGTTTCGTGTTCCTGCTCCGCTTCGAACGTGCCGAAGGTTCTCAGTGCAGTTTCGCGATCAATGCCGGTTGATGCAATCAGCGGCTGGAGCGCGGACCAAATGCCCGTCTCCCAATCGATGAGCGTGCCGTAGCAATCGAACGATAGGACTTTGAATTCGGTGAGTTTCATGGACGTGATCCGCATCGAGTCTTGCAGACTGATTTAACATGGATGTCCTTGAGATGAAGGTGGTGATCTCCGGCTGCTCGGGCGGAGGCAAGTCGACTTTGCTCGCCGCGTTCGCGCGGCGAGGCTATTCCACTTTCGACGAGCCGGGGCGACAGGTGGTTAAGGCGCAGCTTGCTTGCGGTGGCGGCGGCCTGCCTTGGAGCGATGCGGGTCAGTTCATCGCGTTGTGCGTGGCGGTCGGCGTCCGGCAGTGGGACGAGGCGGCGGCGCGAGGAGGGGTGTCGTTCTTCGACCGCGGGATTGTGGATGCCGTCAGCAATGCCGCTCATTTGAAATTGCCGGTGCCGGCAGCGTTTGTCGAGACGCTGAGTCGGTGCCGCTATCACGAGCGGATGTTCATGGTGCCGCCGTGGACCGAGATCTACGTGAACGACAGCGAGCGCCGGCATACCTACACAGACGCGGTCGCGGAGTGCGAGATGTTGGTCGAGGCCTATGGACGGCTCGGCTATGAGGTCGTGACGGTGCCGAAGATCGCGCCTGAAGCGCGGGTGGACTTCGTGCTGGAGCGACTGAACTTACCGTCGCGTGCGTGACGTCAGACGAAGATCTTGTAAGCGACCGTTTCGCCGTCTGGGCGCTTCAAGGCGAATTCCGAGCCCTTTTCGTGTTCGTCGACGAGCGCTTCGAGCAAGCGCAGCGCGTTGCGAATGACTTCGGCGTAGGAGGCGGCTTCGGTTTTTTCCTTCAGCCGTTGCAACCGTTCCATCGCTTGCGGGGGCAGTTCGAGCTGAACGCGCGTCGTGGTGCGTTCGCCGCTCTCGGGCGCCATGCCTTGGCGGTGTGCGAAGCCATGTCCATGACGATAGCGCATCAGATTTTTTCCTCCGGCGAGGCGGGCGGCGAGTCGCTCGATTTGCCTTTTGCTTCGTTGCTTGCGTCGCGACGTGCGCGGCAGGCGTCGCGATAGGCGCGCCAACGCCGACGACGTTGCACGGCGGCGGCAATGCCTAAGCCGCCGATGACGCCCAAGGTCGCAAGCGGGTAGACGATCGCGGCGGTGACGGAGGCGGCTGTTGCCGGAAGAACGAGGAGTGCTGCAACAGCGCGGGCACTGTTGCGATGCCGGTGGTGTCGCCAATGCTGGGCGCAGATTTGTCGTTCGCCGGAGCGCTGCGGGTTGTCGCCGAGGGGGAATTCTTCGCCGACGCCGACATTGAGTTTGCTCATGTGTCTCCTCCTTCCTGAAGTGAGAAACATGTAGTTACAGGATCATCAAAATTCAATCATATAATCATCATTTCATTAACATATTGATATTGCTTATTTAATTTCCCTTGAACGCCGGGTTTCGCTTTTCGAAAAAGGCCGAGACGGCCTCGCGAAAATCTTCGGAGTGGGTGGCGAGAAGCCATTGGTCGGCGTCCATGTGCATGATCGCTTGGTCGAGCGCGCTGGAGACCTGATTGATCGAACGCTTAATCATCTGCACGGCGATCGGGGGTAAGGCCGCGTATTCTTCGGCCCATTCGCGGGCGGTGGCGTCGAGGCGGTCGCGGGGCACGACTTCATCCAGGAAGCCCCATTCGCGCATCGTCGAGGCCTCAAACAGCTTACCCGACATGATCATGCGTTTGGCGCGCGCCGGGCCGATGAGATGCACGCAAACAGGCAGGGCGTGCCACATGAGGTTGATGCCCATTTTGACTTCGCCGTAGCCGATGCGTGCGTCGTCGGCGCCGATGCGGAAATCGCAAGCCGTCCCGATACACGCGCCGCCGCCGGTCGCGATGCCTTGGATGGCGCAGATCGTAGGCTGATGGATCTCGCGCAGGGATCGCATCATCTGGCTGCCCAATTGCAATTGGCGGCGGCGGATGAGCATCGACTGCGGATCGCCGGTGAAGCGGGGTTGGCTGAGGTCCGCGCCGATGGAAAAGTCGCGACCCTCGGCACGCACGATGATGGCGCGCGTCGTCTCGTCCTTGGCAAAGTCGCGACCGATGCGCTCGATGTCTTCCATCATCTCGTTGGTGATGGCGTTGCGTTTTTCGGGGCGGTTGATGGTGAGGGTGGCGATATGGCCGTCGCGCACGACGTCGATGAAAGAGGCGGTCATGGGATTTCCGTGGTTGAGATATGCCAGAATAGTCGAGGTTTGGCGTAGGTTGACAGGGGCCTATGGGCCGGATCACGCTCCGGAAAAGGCAGAGAACGGCGGGTGAGGACGATGTCTACTCAAGTGATGCGCAAGTCTGCGATTGCGAGTTTCGACGTCAGGCCGTTGACGCCGACGATCGGGGCCGAGATTCACGGGATCGATTTGCGGCGGCCGTTGGAAGCGGCGGCGTTGCGCGAGGTGCGGGCGGCGTTGCTGGAGTGGAAAGTGCTGTTCTTCCGAGACCAGGACATCTCGACGGAACAACATTTGGATTTCGCCCGTCATTTCGGCGCGCTCGAAGTTCATCCGTTCGCGCCCGAAAAGCCGGGCTATCCCGAGGTGTTGGCGATTACGCACAATCGCGAGAACCCAGGCAAAGAAAATACTTGGCACAGCGATGTGACGTGGCGGCTTGAACCTTCTTTGGGTTCGATCCTGCGCTCACTCGAAATTCCCGATGTGGGGGGCGACACATTGTTCGCCGATATGTACGCCGCTTATGAAGGCTTGAGCGAAGCGGTGAAGGCAAGGATCGACGGTAAAACCGCGATCCACGACTTCGCGCATTTTCGGCGAGGGCTGCGCAAAAAGGGCAAGAGCGAGGCGGAGATCGATGCTTACAACAAGAAATATCCGCCGGCCGAGCATCCCGTTGTGCGCACGCATCCGGAGACGGGGCGCAAGGGGATTTATGTCAACGCCGCGTTCACGCAGTATATCGTGGGAATGGAACGCGAGGAGTCCGATGCGTTGCTGAAGCATCTCTACGCGCAGGCGGCGATCCCGGAGTATCAGTGCCGCTTCCGCTGGGGCGTGAATTCGATCGCGTTTTGGGACAATCGCGCGTCGCAGCACTATGCCGTGTCGGATTATTGGCCGGCGGTGCGGCGGATGGAGCGTGTGACAATCGTCGGCGACAAGCCGGTCTAAGGACTTCAGATGATCAAGAAGCCGATCTCGGCTGACTCGCATATCACCGAGCCGCCGAATTGCTATGCCGACTACATCGATCCGAAGTTCCGGGAGCGGGCGCCGAAGATGCAGCGGCTCGACCGCGTGGGCGATGCCTTCGTGATCGACGGAATGAGCCAGCCGGTGCCGATGGGCTTGGTTGCCGCGGCCGGCAAAGACCCGTCGCAGATCACGACGGATGGAGTGGCGTTCGAAGATCTGTGGCGCAGCGGTTGGGATTCGAAGTATCGCATCGCCGATCAGGAGAAGGACGGGATCGCCGCCGAGATCATCTATCCGACGGTCGGCATGCTGATCTGCAATCATCCAGACTTCGATTATAAGAAGGCGTGTTTCGAGGCCTATAATCGGTGGCTGCAGGAATATTGCGCCGAGGCGCCGGAGCGGTTGTTCGGCATGGCGCAAGTGTCAATGCGCACGCCGGCGGACGGTGTCGCCGAACTGAAGGCCGCGCATACGATGGGGTTCAAGGGCATCATGATGCCGGGCGATCCCGCGGTCGAAGACTACGACAGCGCGCTTTACGATCCGGTGTGGGCAACGGCGGTGGAACTCGGTTTACCGTTGTCGTTTCACATTCTGACCGGGCGTGCGTCGGCGATCGACGCGAAACCGCGCGGTCCGCGCATCAACGGATTTCTTTCGATCATTCGCGGCTGCCAGGATATCATGGGGACGCTGATCTTCGGCGGCGTGTTCGACCGGCATCCCAAGCTGAAGATCGTGTGCGTGGAGGCCGACGCCGGTTGGGTGCCGCACTACATGTACCGTATGGATCATGCGTACAGCCGGCATCGCTATTGGATGAAGGCACCGCCGCTGAAACGGTTGCCGAGCGAATACTTCCACGACCATATCTATGTGACGTTCCAAGACGATTGGGTCGCGTTCAAGACCAAGGATCTGTGCAACGTGCGGCGCTTGATGTGGGCGAACGACTTTCCTCATTCGGATTCGACGTGGCCGTGGTCGCAGTCGATGCTGAACGAGCATGCGAAGGGTTTGAGCGAACAAGAGCGGAATTGGATTTGCCACGATAATGTGGCGGAATTGTACGGCTTGGCCGCGTAGCGGCGGCCCGTATTTATTTGAGAAAGTCGTCACTTTACAAAATATCTATTTACGATAGTATGTGCTTTCATAAATAAGAGGCATGTATGGCGAAGGCCGATTACGCACGACTCGACGAGGCGCATGAGCTGCTTACCGGGCTTGGGGCCGACCTCACGAACGGCATGACGAGCCACGTGCCGATGGTGGCCGAGGCACTCTCGGCCATGGGCGAGGGGGTGGCTGCCGTCGCTTGGGTGGGCGCGCACCGCAAGACCGTCGTTCCGCGCGTTGCGGCCTCGAAACCGATCGAAGCCGAGACCTGGCGCACGGCGTTGGGGCAACGACGGCGCTTCGCCGATTGGAGTGCGTTCTTCGCCGAAGAGATCGCGCGCCACGGTTGGCGGGCGGTGTGCGACCGATGGGTCGGACGGCTCGCGCCGGGATTTCCGGCGGCGGCAACGCACGGCGTGATCCGCGTCGGCCACGCGGCGAGGGCGCTGAATGCGGGCGAGACGCGACTGCGGCTGCGGGAATTCGCCGACGGTTTGGCGCTTTGGGCTTCGACCTATGTCGAGTTGCCGGCGGCGCGCACGGCGCCCGCGAGGTTGTCGCCTGCCGAGGCACTCGTGCGGGTGCATCTGGTGCCGGACGAGAAACGTCAGAACGGCGGGGCGATCACGGTCGCGCTCGGCCAACTTGTGCACGCGCCGGGGTTCGTCGGCGTGCTCGATCTGATCGACAATGAAGGTTCGCCGAAAGACACGGCGCTGGCGGCGGCGGAAGCGTTCGCGCGGGTCGCGGCAGCGAACGTGCATAGCCCGTTGACGGCGATCGTGTTTACGCATGGCGTGACCGGCATGGCCGCCGCGATCAATCTTCTGCCGCATCTCAGCGCCGCGACGGCGCAGACGCTCGTCGCCTACGCATGGCAGAGTGGGGCCGCGCTGATGTCGGCCTATGCAACGGCGCCGTTCGACGGAGCGGCTGCGGTAGCGATGCCTGCCACTATCGATCGCGTCGCGCGCGCGTTGGCGCACGGCGACGATCACGTCATCAAGTTGACGGAAGCGTGTCTCGCGTTGAACGATTTGCATCCTTCACCCGCGTTTCTGGCGGCCGCTGACAGCGTCGCCGCGCATCTGCCGGAGGATCGAGCATGAAGGACGCACAGTTGTTCCGAATCTTGGGCGTAGCTGGAATTCTGGGCGGGGTGCTGCGCATCGGTTCGTCGTTCATTCCCTGGGACGGTAGCGTGCAGATCGAGGCGCTGGCATTCGCGATCGACGTTTCCCTGCTGTTTGGATTGATGGGCATTTATCTCGCAGCGCGCGAGGCGCTCGGGTGGTTTGGCTTTGCTGCTTTTGCGTTGGCGGACACGGGGATCGCGTCGATCATCGGGCCAGATACTCAGGCATTTGGGATCGACACATACCTGGCCGGGGTGCATGCGATCGCCGTCGGGCTTGCGCTGCTGGGGCTTGCAATGCTGTTGCGGCGCGCGGGATCTTCGATCGCGGCGCTGTGTTGGATCGCGTCGCTCGTTGTGGGCGCCGGCGGCAGCGCCGCGGGCCAAGCCGAGCTTGGAATATTCGCCGGAGGTATTCTGTTCGGACTTGGATTTGTCGTCGCCGGAATCGGCGTTATGAAGTCGGGCCGCGTCACCAGTTGATGGTGTCGAAAGCACGGCGTAACTTTTCGCCGCGCCGCAGATTGAGCCGTTCGACCCAAGCGACGCGACCGGAAAGGTGGGCGCGGAAGTCGGCGTGGCTATCGCGGTTTTGACTAGCGGGTCCTAAGCGCGCGCAGTTCGTCAGCGTCGCCTTGAGCGAATCGAAATCGGCGCGCGCAATATTGATGTGATCGTTGACGACGATGCCGGTGACGGATTGCCGAGTGCTGCGCGGCATGACGCGCGTTTTTGGCGCATTCAGCGCGAAGCCCTCGTCTCTGACGATCGACGCCATGGCGCGCATGAAGCGGTTCATTTTCGATCGGAACGTCTTGTCGCCGGAGAATGTCAGGTCGTCCGCGTAGCGGGTGTAGCGGGCGTCAAAGCGGTTTGCGAGACCAGTGAGGCGGCAATCGAGCCGGCGTGCAGAGAGGTTGGCGAGAGCCGGAGAGGTTGGTGCACCTTGCGGCAAGTGAGCCGACGCGTGCCGCTTGCGGGTTTCGTGATCGACGGCGGTGACATTTGGTCGGGCGTCGAGGACTGTGTGGGGCGTGGTCGTGCTGCAGAGGCTTGTAAGCGTTCGCGCGACTATCTCGGGATAACCCAGGCAACGAAAAATCGCGTGTACCCGCCACAATGGCGTCGTCAGAAAGAAATCTTTGAGATCGACGGTCACGACGACGTCCTCGCCTGCATGGTGCGCGGCCGCGGTGGCGCACGACCTGCCTCCGACGAATGCGAAGGCCGCATCGTGCGGCGACACGCGGTCCAGCAGGTCGCGCAGGATGCGATGTTGGATCGCTTTGAGGCGAGGCTTCGGCGCTTCGATGAGGCGCCATGCGCCGCTTCGTTTTGGAATCCAATGATGCGTGTAGTGTCGAAGCTTGTCGCTGTCGGCCTTCGCCAAGGTGCGACGGGCATCCGCGAACCATTCGATCCGTGGCGGAGGTACATCGAGCCAGTGCGAGAGATCGGCGGTTGTTGCCAGCACCGGTAGGTTTGTGTCGCGAAAAAGTGGGAGGGGCGTGTAGCGTGGCGGCGCGACGACGATGCGTTGGTTGACAATCCTTTCGGCGGTTGTTTCGCCGATCCCTCTGAGCGATTTGCAGTCTGCGATCAGGCGCTCGAGTTGTCGGACCTGGGGCGCGTAGGGCGTTTTGACCGAAGCGAGTATTTCCGCCGCCAGGCGTTTCGCCCGCTTTTGCGAGCGTGGACCGAAGGCCTTGACCGTTCGGCGCTCAAGCGCCTTGGGCGTCCAAGGGCCGGCGAGGAGCAGCAGCGCCAAGGTCGGCGCGAGGCCTTGATTGCTTTGCATTCCGCGCGAGGCCCATCCAATTCGTTGCGGCAGAGCGCTTCAACCCGTCGTGTCATGCATAACCATTCCTGGGCGACCGCCCAGCGCGGGTTATGCGGCGTCGTACTGGCGTTGCGAATGTTCCCTGGGGTAACCCCAGAGATCCCTGGCTGTACCGAAGTGCAGTGTCAGGGATGTCTTGAAGCGTCTGCCGCGCGGGTCACGATAAGAAACGGGCGGCCACAGTCAATCTGTTTGGCCGCCCGCGCGTTCATTCAATCATTATTGACGACGATTTTAGGCCACCGGAAACCCGCGGTCGCGCATCAGGGCGTTGGTGTCGACGCTGCGGCCGCGGAATCTTTGGAAGGCTTCGTCGGGCGGGATTGAGTTGCCGACGCTCATGATCGAGGTTTCGAGGAGTTTGCAGGCGTCCTTGTTGTAGAGGCCGCCTTTTTCCATGAAGCCTTCGTAGACGTCGGCGGTCATCGCGTCGGCCCAAATGTAAACGTAATAGCCGGCGGAATAACCATCGCTCGAGAAGATGTGGCCGAAGGCGGCAGCGGGATGGCGCAGGACGATCTCCTTCGGCATGCCGATCTCGGCCATGGTCGTGCGTTCGAACTCGGCGATGTCGATGCGCTTGTCGGGTGTGGCCGCCAAGTGGATCTTCATGTCGTAGATGGCGTTCGACAAATATTCGACGGTCTCGAAGCCTTGGTTGAAGTTCTTGGCTTTGAGGACCCGGTCGACGAGATCCTTCGGGATCGGTTTACCGGTCTGGTAGTGGACGGCGAATTTGTTCAGCACTTCCGGGGTCTCAAGCCAATACTCGTTGACCTGGCTCGGGAATTCGACGAAGTCGCGCTTGGTCGAGGTGCCGGCCAGCGTCGGGTAGGTGACGTTCGAGACGAGGCCGTGTAGCGCGTGGCCGAATTCATGGAACAACGTGTTCGCGTCGTCCCAGGAGATCAGCACCGGCTCGCCGGGCTTGCTCTTCACGAAGTTCGAGTTGTTCGAAACGATCGGCGTGATCTCGCCTTTGAACCTTTCCTGCGTGCGGTACTCGTTCATCCAAGCGCCCGACGATTTGCCGGCTCGCGCGTAGGGATCGAAGTAGAACAGGCCGACGCGCTGTCCTGTGCGGCGAACCTCATAGGTGGTCATGTCGGGATGATAGACGGGCACACCCGACAGTTTGGCGAATTCGAGGCCGTAGACCTGACCCGCGGCCCAAAACATCGCCTCGACCATTTTGTCGAGCTGGAAATAAGGTTTCACCTCGTTCTGGTCGATGTCGTATTTCGCCTTGCGCACTTTCTCGGTGTAGTAGCGGTAATCCCAGGGCTCGATCTTGAGTTTCGCGCCTTCACTGTCGGCAAGCGCCTGCATCGCAGCGACGTCTTCCTTCACGGCGGCGATGGCCGCGGGCCAGACTTTCATCATCAGGCCCATGGCCGCTTCGGGCGTCCGGGCCATGTTGTCGTTGACGATCCAGTGGGCGTGAGTTTGGAAGCCCAGCATCTTCGCGCGTTCGGCGCGGAGCTGCAGGATCTCGGCGGCGGTCGCCTTGTTGTCGCGCGCGTCGCCGTTGTTGCCTCGGTTGACCCACATGCGCCAGCCTTTCTCGCGCAATTCGCGCTTGTCGGAGAAAACGAGGAAGGGCTCCATCGACGAGCGCGTGTTCGTGAACACCCACTTGCCGGCAAGCTTGCGTTCTTTCGCGGCCTCGGCGGCGGCTTCGCGGATCGATTGAGGTAGGCCCGCAAGATCGGCTTCGCTGTCGATGGTGAGCGTGTAGTTCTCTTCGTCGCCGAGTTGGTTTTGGCGGAACGTCGTGAACAGCGTCGCCAGGCGCTTGTTGATCTCTCCCAGACGCGCTTTCTGTTCCTTACTCAACCCAGCGCCCTGGCGGGCAAAGCGGTTGTAGTAGACCTCGGTCAGGCGCTTCTGTTCGGCGTCGAGGTTGGCCGTCGCGCGCGCGTCGTGAACCGTCTTTAGACGACCGAACAATGCTTCGTTCTGGACAATCTCGTCGCCGAATGCCGCCAGGACCGGCGACATGTCGGTTTCGATCTGCTGCATCGCTTTGTCGTTCATGGTCGATGTGTAGACACCAAAGAACGACGAAACGCGGCCATAGGCGCGACCGGCATCTTCGAAGGGCAAAACCGTATTGTCGAAGGTGGGCACAGCCTTGTTGGCAGTGATCGTTTTGATTTCGGCGCGCAGCAAATTCATGCCCTTGGAAAATGCCGGCTTGAACTTGGCGACTTTGATCTGGTCGAACCGGGGGATGCCGCCATGGGGGCCGCCCCAGGAATCGAGCATCGGATCGGGCGCCACCTTTTTGGCGAGCGCGGCCGTCACGAGCGACGCGGCAGAGGCGCCACTGAGCGCCGCCGTTGCGGTGGCGCCTTTCAAAAACGATCTTCTCTTCATGAATTGAAACCCCGATGTCAGTGTTTTTTGATTCCCCGGAAAGGGCAGGGGCGGAACTTAGCGGGGTGGACGGTCTGCGTCATCTGACGGACGCGTGAATTGTCCGGGGAGTTTGCGCTCAAAAGGCTTGATTGGTGCAGTGCGATAGGTAGGTTGCTCGCCCGCCAATGCCCCAAATCTTGCGAGGAAACGTGAGTTCAACGGCCAGTTCCGACCTGATTGTCAAAGTTCTTCCGCGCCGCGGGCGCTGCGTCATTGCGGCGCGCGATATCACCAAGGGTGCGCGGGTGTTGGCCGATCCGGTCATCGTTGTGCCGGGGGACGAGTCGGAACACACCGACAAGACGGCAGTGGGGCGGTATGTTTTTCAATGGAACGACGAGGACGACATCTGCGTCGTGCTGGGTCTTGGAAGTTTGATCAATCATGGTTTGCCGGAGAATGTGGCGCTGGTGTCGAACTTCGAAGAGATGACGATGGAGTTTTATGCCATCGTCGACATCAAGGAAGGCAACGAGCTTGTCTACGACTATGGGCACGAGGCGGACGAGCTGTCGGGCTATTACGGTATTCCGCAAGAGGGCGCGGCGCAGGCGGCGGAGTGACACCGCAGTTGCGAAGAGATCGTCCGTCTAAGGATTATTTGCGGCGGCGACGCAGATTCGTTGCGTCCAATCGTTAACGCCGGTCCGGCGTTCATTGCTAAAAGTTCATTTTCCTGAGACGATTCGCGAATCGGGTCGTCTGAGGGAGCGCATGCCATGACCGACAAGGGCCAGCAGGGCGTAAAATACGAGAAAGTCGGCGACGAGTATTTTCAGAGACGCAAGTTGCGCCGCTATGCGGGCGTCATGTCGCTGTGGGCGCTGGGGGTCGGCGCCGTCATCTCCGGACAATTCTCGGGTTGGAACTATGGGCTCGCGTTCGGTTGGGGCTCGATGTTCGCCGCGACGGTCATCATCAGCATCATGTATCTGGGGCTGACCTACTCGATTGCCGAGATGGCGACGGCGTTGCCGCATACCGGCGGGGCCTATTCGTTCGCACGCTCGGCGATGGGGCCGTGGGGCGGGTTCATCACCGGCGTTGCCGAAAACATCGAATACGTGCTGACGCCGGCGGTCGTCGTGTTCTTCATCGGCTCGTATATGGGCGCGATCCTGGAAACGCCGCCGGAGTTTCAACCCGTTTACTGGATATTGGGTTACGGCATTTTTGTCGCGGCGAACCTCTTCGGCGTCGAGTTGTCGTTTCGGGTGACGGTATTCGTCACCTTGTTGGCGATGGCTTGTCTCGTGTTCTTTTTCATCGCGGCAGTGCCAAGTATGGATTTCGGACGGTGGGCGATGAATGTCGGTGTCGGCCCCGATGGGGCTTTGGCCGAGTTGCCGGAAGGCAACGGTCCTTGGTTCCCGTTAGGAATAAACGGCGTACTGGCGGCGTTGCCGTTCGCGGTGTGGCTCTATCTTGCGATCGAACAATTGCCGCTGGCGTCGGAAGAGTCGATCGATCCCAAGCGCGACATGCCGAGCGGCATTTTGTTCGGCATCTTCACGCTGATGGCAAGCGCGTTCGCGGTGCTGGTGCTGAATTCGAGCATCGCGCCGGGCGCCTGGGGCTTGCGGGCTTCGGGCGAGCCGCTGCTTGAAGGTTTCCGCACGCTGTTCGGCACGGATCTTGCGAAGATTTTGGCCGTGATTGCGATTGCCGGATTGGTGGCGAGCTTTCACGCGATCATCTTCGCGTTCGGACGCCAGATCTATTCGTTGTCGCGCGCCGGATATTTTCCGCGCTTCCTGTCGGTGACGCACGGTACGCACAATACACCGCATGTCGCGTTGATCGCGGGCGCGTTGGTGGGTCTGGCCGTGATGTTGTTCATCTGGTTTGTTTACGGCCAGACGAGCGGCGGTGCCTTCATCGGCGGCGCGTTGCTGAACATGGCCGTGTTCGGAGCGATGATTTCGTATGTCTTCCAGGCGATATCGTTCATCCTGCTTCGGGTACGGTTACCCAATATCGAGCGGCCCTATCGAAGCCCGTTCGGCATATTGGGCGCAGGCCTGACGCTGGTCATTTCGCTGGTGACGATCTATTTCCAAGTGACCGACGCGGCGTTCCGAGATCCGGTCCTGGGGGTCGCGATCTATTACGCGATCATGATCCTCTACTTTGCCCTGTTCGGGCGTACGCAACTGGTGCTGTCGCCCGAGGAAGAGTTCGCGATATCGCACGGCAAGGCCGACTACAAGACCCACTAGGCCGCGCGCTGTTGGTGGAAGGTCGAATTTGGGAGGTTGCGCGCGAGCGTGACCTCCTTTCTATTCGGGCTCCGCAATCGGAGCCCCGAGCCCCATGGATCCCCGCCAGGTCAAGACCGCAGCCGACGCCCGCGCCATCGTCGAGGCGCGCAATCTGAGCCATGTGAAGGTCGGCGTGTTCGATGCCGACGGCATTCTGCGCGGCAAATATATGGCGCGGGAGAAGTTTTTCTCCGCGCTCGAAAAAGGGTTCGGCTTTTGCGATGTCGTTCTCGGCTGGGATTCGAACGATCAGCTCTACGACAACGTGAAACTGACCGGCTGGCACACCGCCTATCCCGACGCGATGGTGCGGGTGTTGCCCGAGACCTGCCGCGCGGTGCCGTTCGAGGGCGAGATGCTGTTGTTCCTGGGCGAGTTCACCGGCAAGGCGGAGGAGTGCTGTCCGCGCGGCGTGCTGCGGCGCGTGATCAGGCGTGCGGCCGACATGGGCTTTAACGTCAACGCGTCGGCCGAGTTCGAGTTTTTCGTTTTCGACGAGACTCCGCATTCGGTGCGCGAGAAGGGCTATCGCAACCTCAAGAACATCACGCCGGGCTATTTCGGTTATTCGACGCTGCGCTCGTCCGTGCATGCGGAGTTCTATCACGAGTTGATGAATCTCGGCCGCGAGATGGATTTTCCGCTGGAAGGCTTGCACACCGAAACCGGTCCCGGCGTTCTGGAGGCGGCGATCGAGTATTGCGAGGCGGTGGCCGCCGCCGACAGGGCGGCGTTGTTTAAGACGTTCTGCAAGGTGATTGCCGAACGGCGCGGCTGGATGGCGACTTTCATGGCGAAGTGGTCGCGCGAGTTGCCCGGTCAGTCGGGACATTTGCACGTTTCGCTCAACGACAAAAAGGGCAAATCCGTCTTCTACGACGAGAAGGGGGCGCATCACATGTCGGAGACGATGCGCTGGTTCGTCGGCGGGCAGCAGAAGTTGATGCCGGAGTTGCTGGCGATGATTGCGTGCACGGTCAATTCGTATACGCGGCTGATCCCGGGGTTTTGGGCGCCGACGGATGCGACGTGGGGTGTCGAGAATCGGACTTGCGCGCTGCGGGTCATCGGCGGGTCGGCAAAGAGCCAGCGGGTCGAGTACCGGATTGCCGCCGCCGATAT
This sequence comes from Alphaproteobacteria bacterium, assembly GCA_031413635.1. Classification (GTDB taxonomy): domain Bacteria; phylum Pseudomonadota; class Alphaproteobacteria; order Micropepsales; family Micropepsaceae; genus SZUA-430. The sequence continues at coordinate 15,376 of JANOFM010000123.1, forward strand.
CAATCCCTATATCGCGCTCGCGTGCGCGATCGGGTCGGGGTTGTGGGGGATCGAAAACAAAATCGAACCGGATGCGGCGATCGAGGGCAATGCCTACGAGAAGAAATTTCCGATGAACCGGGCTTTGCCGCGCACGCTATACGAAGCGGCGGAGCGGCTGGAGGCATCAAAGCCTGCGCGCGCCTTGTTCGGCGATGCGTTTGTCGAGCATTATTCCGCGACGCGGAAATGGGAAGAGCGCGAGTTCCGCAAGGCGATCACCGATTGGGAACTGGCACGGTATTTCGAGATTATCTAGCGCGGGCGTTGACGCCCGCATGAGGCACGCACATGACGGACATCGTTTGTATTTCGCCCATCGACGGGCATGAGGTTGCGCGCCGGCCGGTGGCGACGGATGCGCAGATCGAGGCGACGTTGAAGGTCGCGCGTTCGGCGCAGCGCGAATGGGCCAGGGTCTCGATCAAGGAGCGCTGCGCGTTCGCGATGAAGTTCATGGACGCGATGTTGGCGCTCAATCAAGAGATCGTACCGGAGTTGGCGGAGCAGATGGGGCGGCCCGTGCGCTTCGGCGGCGAGTTTCGCGGCTTCGAGGAACGCGTGCGTTACATGACGATGATCGCCGAGGACTCGCTGAAGCCGGTTATGCCGGCCGATCCGAAGGCGGGCTTCAAGCGTATGATCAAGCGGACGCCGGCGGGGATCGTGCTCGTGATTGCGCCGTGGAATTATCCCTACCTTACAGCCGTCAATACAATCGTGCCGGCATTGATTGCAGGCAATGCTGTGATCCTAAAGCATGCGTCGCAAACGATTTTGGTCGGCGAGCGTTTCGATCAGGCGATGAAGACGGCCGGCGCGCCGAAAGGGTTGTTCACGAATGTCGTGCTCGGCCACGCGGAGACGACGCGTCTGCTCGGTAGCGGTTCGATCAATCACGTGAATTTCACAGGCTCCGTCGCGGGCGGCAAGGCGATCGAACAGGCGGCGGCCGGTACGTTCACGACGATGGGGCTGGAGCTTGGCGGAAAAGATCCGGCTTACGTGCGCGCCGATGTGACGTTGGATCACGCGATCGAGAATCTGGTCGACGGCGCGTTCTATAATTCAGGCCAGTGTTGTTGCGGGATCGAGCGGATCTATGTGCACGAGGCGGTTTACGACAAGTTTTTGGATGGCTTCGTTGATCTGACACGGCAATACGTGCTTGGCAATCCGATGGACGAGAAGACGACGCTGGGGCCGATGGCGCATGCGCGCTTTGCCGAAGTGGTGCGCAAACAAACGGCCGAGGCGCAGACCAAGGGCGCGAAGGCACATGTCGATGTGAAGGCGTTTGCGGCCAATCGCGAGGGCACGCCTTATCTCGCGCCGCAGGTTCTGACCGATGTCGATCACTCGATGAGCGTTATGATGGAGGAGAGTTTCGGCCCTGTCGTCGGCATCATGAAGGTGAAGTCGGACGAGGAGGCGATCAGGCTGATGAACGATTCGCCCTACGGGCTGACGGCCGGGATTTGGACGAGCGATCTTGCGGCGGCCGAGCGCATCGGCGATCAGGTCGAGACCGGCACAGTGTTCATGAACCGCTGCGACTATCTCGATCCGGCATTGGCGTGGACCGGCGTGAAAGATACCGGGCGCGGCGCATCGTTGTCGCCGATCGGGTTTGAAATGCTGACACGGCCGAAGTCCTATCATTTGCGCCATACACTCTGAGAGTAACCATGACACAGAAGGCGAATTGGAATTATCCGACGAGCGTGCGGTTTGGTGCTGGTCGCATTTCGGAACTGGCCGATGTGTGCAAGGGCGCGGGGATTGCTCGACCGTTGCTGGTCACCGATCCCGGCTTGGCGCAGATGGCAATGGTGCGCGACGCACTTGGTGCGATGCAGGCTGCGGGATTGGGTGCCGCGCTGTTCTCGAGCATCAAATCAAATCCGGTCGAGGCGAATGTCGCCGACGGGGTTGCGGTATTGCGCGCGGGTCAGCACGACGGCGTGGTCGCGTTCGGCGGTGGTTCGGCGCTCGATGTCGGCAAGGTGATCGCCTTCATGGCAGGGCAGACCCGGCCGATGTGGGACTTCGAGGATGTCGGCGATTGGTGGACGCGCGCCGATCCCAAGGTTATCGCGCCGGTGATCGCCGTGCCGACGACGTCGGGCACGGGGTCCGAGGTCGGGCGTGCCGGCGTTATCACGCAAGAGGCGACGCATACGAAGAAGGTGATTTTTCATCCAAAGATGATGCCGGTCGTTACGATTTGCGACCCGGCGCTGACGGTCGGGTTGCCGGCGCATATCACGGCGGCGACCGGCATGGATGCGTTCGCGCACTGTCTCGAGGCCTATTGCGCGCCCTGGTTTCATCCGCTCGCCGATGGCGTGGCGGTCGAGGGGATGCGGCTCGTCAAGGAGAATCTGGTGCGGGCTGTCAAGACTGGCAGCGATCTGGAGGCGCGCGGGAATATGATGGCGGCCGCCGCCATGGGCGCGACTGCGTTTCAGAAAGGATTGGGTGCCATTCACGCGCTGTCGCATCCGATCGGCGCGCTTTACGATACGCATCACGGGCTGACCAATGCGGTGTTCATGCCTTATGTGCTCGTGTTCAATCGCAAGGCGATCGAGGGGAAGATCTCGCGGCTTTCGGCCTATCTCGGGCTTGGAGGCACGTTCGATGCGTTTCAAGGTTTCGTGCTGACCTTGCGCAACGACATCGGTATTCCGCACACGCTGAAGGGCCTCAACGTCGGCGACGAGAAGGCGAAGTTGGTCGCAGAAATGGCGATCGTCGATCCGACGGCGGGCGGCAATCCGATTACGCTTGATGTTCGAGGTGCGCGGCGTATCTTCGACGCAGCGTTGCAAGGTGATTTGAAAGTGGCATGAGTTCTCCGCGTCTGCTCGTCTTTGAAGGCAATACCGCCGAGGGGCGGGCACGGCACGCGGCCGTGGGCGGCCGGGCCGCCAGCGACGGCTACGCCGATCTGTTGCGCAGACTTTGCCCCGGTGCGCGCGTCGATATCTGTTACCCGGCCGACATGGGCGCCAATTTGCCGGATCGCATGGGACTGCAAGGGTATGACGGTGTTGCGATCACGGGGTCGTCGCTGAATATCTACGACCTTGGGCCGTCGATCATGCGGCAGGTCGAGCTGGCGCGCGCGGTGTTCGAAACGGATACGCCGTTTTTTGGGTCGTGCTGGGGTTTGCAAGTGGCGACCGTGGCCGCCGGCGGAACGGTGCGCAAAAATCCAAAGGGACGCGAGATCGGCTTTGCGCGGTCGATCATGCTGACGGATGCGGGCGAAGAGCACGATCTTTATTGGGACAAGGGGCCGGTGTTCGACGCCATCACCGTGCATCTCGATGAAGTGGAAGAAACGGCGCGCGGCACGACGATCTTGGCGACGAATGCGTGGAGCGCGGTGCAGGCGGCGGAGATCAAATCGCGCGGCTGTACGTTTTGGGGGGTGCAGTATCATCCCGAATATTCGTTCGGCGACATGGCGGCGATCGTGCGGCGCCTCAAAGGTCCGTTGGCGGAGCAAGGCCTGTTCCATGGCGATCAAGGACACGCGAGCTATGTTGCGGAGCTCGAGGCGCTCGAGCGCAAGCCCGACGATTCTGCGTTGATTTGGCGTCACGGCATCACCAACGCGGTGTCGGATTTCGCGGTGCGCACGCGCGAGCTGAAGAACTGGATCGAACGGCAGGTCATGCCCTCGCGAGCCAAGCGTGGTCGGGGTTAGTGGAAATTTCTTCCCTTCGGCAGAACCGCATGGACTTTTTCGTATTCTCTTGAGGGCTGAAGCGGGCGGACGTTGCGCGGGTGCGTGTGCAGGCTTGCGCGTTTGGCGCCGGGCGCGTGACCTTCGTCGGGCACCGGGCGTTTGACTTCGTCGGCGCGGGATGCCGGGTCCAGCGGCGAGGTGTCGGCGTGAAGTTCGTTCAGCAGCGGGGTCAGGTCTTCGATCTCGTCGGCGATGACGTGGATGACACCGCTTTCGCTTTGCAACTGTCCACACACTCTCGCGAAGCGCGCGCCCAAGACTTGCGGGCGGAATTGTTCGAAGACTTTCGGCCAGACGACGATGTTGGCAATTCCGGTTTCGTCTTCGAGCGTCATGAAGATGACGCCGCTGGCCGTACCCGGACGCTGGCGCACCAGGACCAGCCCTGAGACCTGAACGCGGCGGTCGGGTTTCATGGTCGTAAGGTTTGCGTTCTCGACGATGCGGCGGGCGGTGAGTTGGTCGCGCAGGAACGAAACCGGATGCGCCTTCAGCGACAGGTGCAGGTGGCGGTAATCTTCCACGACATGTTCGCCGAGCGGCATCGACGGCAGAGCGAAGTCCGGCTCGCGCTCGCGGGTCGTGCCGAAGGCGAGCAGCGGCAGGTCGTCCTTGTCACCCGAGCGGCGTAAACCGCGCACAGCCCATAGAGCTTCGCGGCGATCGAGGCCGATCGAGCGGAAGGCGTCGGCATCGGCGAGGCGTTCGAGGGCGCTGGGTTCGATTTTCGTGCGCAGCCAGAGATCGCGCACGGAATCGTAGCCGCGCTCGCGGTGGGCGGCGATTGCTTGCGCGTCGTCTTCGCTGAGGCCTGAAATTTGCCGGAAGCCGAGGCGCAGCGCGCGGGTGGTACGGATGTCGGGGGCCATCTCGGCGTGGCGGGAGTGCAAAAAGCGTTCGTCATGGCCGGGCTTGACCCGGCCACCCAGTTCGCGCACGTCCGTGCGCGTGGAGATTTCCATTTCACCACGAAGACACGAAGGACACGAAGTTTCACCAAGGTCTTGGTGCGTCTTTGTGTTCTTCGTGTCTTCGTGGTGTGGCTGAATCATTGTCGTGCTGCCGCGCGAAGTACTGGGTGGCCGGGTCATGCCCGGCCATGACGAGTTTTTTTGCGCTTCGCTTTTCGAATGTGAAGTGGGCTCCAGCGTGTTGTCCCATTCGGAATGGTTGACGTCGATTTCGCGCATCTCGACGCCGTGTTCCTGCGCGTCGCGGACGATTTGGGCGGGGGCGTAGAAGCCCATGGGTTGGGAGTTCAACAACGCGGCGGCGAAGACGTCGGGGTAATGGCATTTGATCCAGGACGAATAATAGACCAGCAGGGCGAAGCTGGCGGCGTGGCTTTCGGGGAAGCCGTAATCGCCGAAGCCTTCGATCTGGCGGAAGCAGCGTTCGGCGAAGTCGCGTTCATAGCCGCGGTCGACCATGCCGCCGATGAATTTTTCCTCGAAGGTTTTGATCGTGCCCAGATGGCGGAACGTCGCCATGGAGCGGCGCAGGCGATCGGCTTCCGCGGGTGTAAAGCCTGCCGCCACGATGGCGATGCGCATCGCCTGTTCCTGGAACAGCGGGATGCCGAGCGTGTTTTTCAAAACCGCTTCGAGTTCGGGTTTGGGATAGAAGGGTTTTTCGATGCCCTGGCGGCGGCGCAGATAGGGGTGAACCATGCCGCCTTGGATCGGGCCGGGGCGCACGATCGCAACCTCGATGACGAGATCGTAGAAACAAACGGGCTTGAGGCGCGGCAGCATCGACATTTGCGCGCGGCTTTCGACTTGGAAGACGCCGATCGAATCGGCGCGGCAGAGCATGCGATAGACTTCGGGTTCTTCCTTCGGGATCGCGGCGAGGTCGGCGGGGAAGCCATAATGCATCTCGAGCATTTCGAGCGCCTTGCGGATGCACGACAACATGCCGAGCGCCAGAACATCGACTTTCAGAATACCGAGCGCGTTCAGATCGTCCTTGTCCCATTCGACGACGGTGCGGTCTTCCATGGCGGCGTTGGAGATGGGGATGACCTCGTCGAGGCGCCCGCGCGTCATGACGAAGCCGCCGACGTGTTGCGACAGGTGGCGCGGGAAGTCGGTGATTTCCTGCGCCAGCATGAGCGCTTGAGCGAGGCGTTTGTCGGTGGGGTCGAGGCCGATGCGTTTGACCTCGTCGCTTATCGGCGCGTTGGTCGACCAGCCCCATAAGGTGCCGGCGAGGGCGCCGATCGTGTCTTCGGAGAGACCGAAGGCCTTGCCGACGTCGCGCATGGCGCTGCGGCCGCGATAGCAAATGACGGTGGCGGCCAGGCCCGCGCGTTCGCGGCCGTAGCGGGCGTAAATGTATTGGATGACCTCTTCGCGGCGCTCATGTTCGAAATCGACGTCGATGTCGGGCGGCTCGCGGCGTTCGGCGGAGAGGAAGCGTTCGAACAGCAGGTCGACTTGATCGGGGTCGACTTCGGTGACGTGCAGGCAATAACAGACGGCGGAGTTTGCCGCCGAGCCGCGGCCTTGGCACAAGATGCCTTTGTCGCGTGCGAAGCGGACGATATCGTGGACGGTAAGGAAATAGGGCGCGTAGGCGAGTTCGGCGATCAGCTTGAGTTCGTGGTCGAGGGCGCGGCGCACTTTTTCCGGAATGCCGGCGGGATAGCGTTTCAACGCGCCTTCCTGCGTGAAGGCGACGAGTGCGTCTTGCGGCGTGGCAAAGCCTTCGTGGGTTTCGTGCGGGTATTCGTAGCGCAGATCGTCGAGGGAGAAGCGGCAGCGCTCGAGGAAGCGGCTGGTTTCTTCGACCGCATCGGGCCAGCGGCGGAAGAGGCGGGCGATTTCGTCCGGCGCTTTCAGATGGCGTTCGGCGTTGGCTTGAAGTTTGAGGCCTGCGTTGTCGAGCGTTGCGTGTTCGCGGATGCAGGTGAGCACGTCTTGCAGCGCGCGCCGTTCGGGGGCGTGGTAGAGCACGTCGCCGAGTGCGATCAGGGGCACGTTGTATTGGTTGCCCATATGCGCGAGGCGTTTCAGATGGCGCCGATCGTCGCCGCGATAGAGCATCGATGCGCCGAGCCAGAGGTTGCGGGGCGCGACGGGACCCAAGCGTTTTAGAATGGGCGCGGCTTTGTCGATGTGTGGGCGCGGGGGCAAGAGGATGAGCAGCAGGCCTTCGGCGAATTCGATCAGGTCGTCGAGCGTGAGGATGCAGTCGCCTTTTTCGGCGCGCTTGTTTCCAACTGTGAGCAAGCGGCAGAGGCGGCCGTAAGCGGCGCGGTCGGTGGGATAGGCCAGGATGTCAGGCGTGCCGTCGCTGAATACCAAGCGGCAACCGATTGCGATGCGGAAACTGAGTTCCTTGGCTTGGGCATAGGCGCGGACGATTCCGGCCACGGAGTTGCGATCAGCGATGCCGATAGCAGCGTAACCCAGTTCTTGCGCTCGCTTGACCAGTTCCTTGGGATGCGAGCCGCCGCGCAGGAACGAGTAGTTCGTGGTGACGGCGAATTCGGCGTAGGAGGTCACGCGAACAATCCGTGCATGAACCAGCGAGGTCGCGCCGTCTCGCGACCGAACAGGCCTTCGCGGTAGAGCCAGAAGCGCCGGCCTTCGCGGTCTTCGACGCGGAAGTAGTCGCGGGTCAGGGTGCGGCCTTTGTCGTCGCGCCACCATTCCATGGCGATGCGTTCGGG
>JANOFM010000124.1:0-9916 GCA_031413635.1 Alphaproteobacteria bacterium
TAGCGCTTCGTTAACGCGCCTGCCCGCATTGCAACGCACGTTGACTCGGCTAAAGATGGCGCAGTTGATTTCGGCGCTCTCTCTCAGGGACCTCTCATGGCCAAACGCACGGGGCTTTATCCCGGAACTTTCGACCCGATCACTAACGGGCATCTCGATATCATCGCGCGCGCGGCGAAGATGGTCGATCATCTGGTTATCGGGGTTGCGATCAACGAAGCGAAGGCGCCGCTGTTCAATCTCGACGAGCGCGTCGAGATGGTGCACCAGGAAACCGGTGCGATCGCCAAGGCCGCGGGGGTGCAAATTTCGGTCAAGCCCTTCGATATACTGCTGATGCATTTCGCCGAAGAAGTGGGCGCGCAGATGATCATCCGCGGATTGCGCGCGGTGTCGGATTTCGAATACGAGTTCCAAATGGTCGGCATGAACATGCAGCTCAACCGCGAGATCGAGACGGTGTTCTTGATGGCGGGGGCCGAGCATCAGGCGATTGCCTCGCGGCTGGTGAAGGAGATCGCGTCGTTGGGCGGGGATATTTCGCACTTCACCTCGCCAAACATCGCCAAGCGCGTGCTGGCAAAGCTTGCCTCGAATGGCATCAGGTTTTCGCCGCGCCGGCCGAAGGTCGTGGCGTTCAAAGGCCAGGACGGCAAGCCCAAATCGAAGTCGTGACGGGTGCGCGTTTCCGAGTTCGACTTTTCCCTGCCCGACGATCTGATCGCGCTCAGGCCCGTCTCGCCCCGCGATAGTGCGCGTCTTCTCATCGTGCATGAGGGCGCTGCGACGTTCAAAGAGGCAAGCGTGCGCGACTTGCCATCGTTCTTGCGAGACGGCGACGTTTGCGTGTTCAACGACACGAAGGTTATTGCGGCCCAACTTCGCGGCGTGCGCCCCGCACGCGGGGTGAGCGGCGAGGCGATCATCGACGTGACGCTGCACAAGCGCGAGGGCGCAGATGTGTGGGCGGCGTTCGCGAAGCCCGGGCGCAAGCTGCAGCCCGGTGACAGTCTTCGCTTTGGCACGGCGTTGTCCGCGTCGATCGCTGGAAAGAACGACGGTGGCGAAATCGTCCTGAAGTTCGATGCGTCCGGCGCTGCGCTCGATCGGGCTATTGCGGAGGTCGGGGTGACGCCCTTGCCGCCGTACATCGCGGCGCGGCGGGCGGCGGATCAGCGCGACGAGATCGACTATCAAACGATCTATGCGGCGCATGAGGGCGCGGTCGCGGCGCCAACGGCGGGGTTGCATTTCACGCCGGAGCTTGTGTCGCGGATCGATGGGCGGGGTGTGGCCCGAGCCTATGTGACGCTGCATGTCGGCGCCGGCACGTTTTTGCCGGTGAAGGCGGATGATACGAACGATCACATGATGCATGCGGAGTGGGGCGAGGTTTCCGCCGCAACGGCCGCTGTCGTCAACACGGCGCGGCGGGTGGTGTGCGTCGGCACGACGAGCCTGCGCATTGTCGAGAGCGCAACCGAGGGCCGGCGCGTTGGGGCGTTTGCGGGCGACACTCGGATTTTCATCACGCCGGGCTATCGCTTCAACGCCGTCGACATGCTGCTGACGAATTTCCATTTGCCGCGTTCGACGTTGTTCATGCTGGTCAGCGCTTTCTGCGGGCTTGAGACGATGCGGGCGGCCTATGCACACGCGATCGCGCGGAGGTTCCGGTTTTATTCGTATGGCGATGCGTGTCTTTTGATACGGAAGGCGGCATGAGCGACTTTGCGTTTCAGGTTCACGCCACCGACGGCGCGGCGCGCACCGGCGCCATCTCGACCGCGCGCGGCGACATACGCACGCCTGCCTTTATGCCCGTGGGCACAGCGGGGACCGTGAAGTCGATGCTGCCCGAGAGCGTGCGGGAGACCGGTGCCGATATTTTGCTCGGCAACACCTATCACCTGATGCTGCGGCCGGGAGCGGAGCGGGTGGCGAAGCTCGGCGGCCTTCACAAGATGATGAACTGGCCGCGGCCGATTCTGACGGACTCCGGCGGGTTTCAAGTGATGTCCTTGGCGCAATTGCGCAAGCTCGACGAGCAGGGCGTTTCGTTCCAATCGCATATCGACGGCGCGACGTATCAATTGACGCCTGAGCGATCGATGGAAATTCAGGCGCTGCTGGGTTCGGACATCCATATGGTGCTCGACGAATGCACGCCGTTCCCCTCCGGCGAGGCGGAGGCCGAAGGTTCGATGGCGCTGTCGATGCGCTGGGCAAAGCGATCGAAGGCCGCGTTTCACGCCGCGCCCGGCCGAGCGCTGTTCGGTATCGTCCAGGGCGGCGTGCATCCCCATTTGCGCGAATGGTCGGCAGCGGCGTTGAAGGAGATCGGCTTTCCGGGCTATGCGATCGGCGGACTCGCGGTCGGCGAGGGACAGGCGCGCATGTTCGAGGTGCTCGACTTCACGGTACCGCATCTGCCGTCGGAGCGGCCGCGCTATCTGATGGGCGTCGGCAAACCCGACGATCTCATCGGCGCGATCATGCGCGGCATCGACATGTTCGATTGCGTACTGCCGACGCGCTCGGGGCGCAACGGGCAGGCGTTCACGCGGCGCGGCACCGTCAATCTACGCAATGCGCGGCACACGGACGATCAGCGTGCGCTCGACGAGAGTTGCCGGTGCCCGGCGTGCCGGCAATACTCACGCGCCTATCTTCATCATCTGGTGCGATCGGACGAAATCTTGGCGTCGATGCTGATCACTTGGCACAACCTGACCTATTATCAGGATTTGATGGCAGGCTTGCGCGCGGCGATCGGCGAACGGCGGCTGGGTACCCATGCGGCCGCGCTGCGCGTCGCGTTTGAGGCAGGCGATATCGAGCCTATCTGACTTCGCCGAGGCGGCTGTCGAGCCAGGCGGTGAGTTTTTTGGCCGCCGGTGAGGGGTTCGTCGAGTCCCAATCGCCCTTGTTGTCGAGCATCACCTGGTCATAGGTGCGTTTCGCGGCGTCGTAAGTGTAGCAGTATAGAAGGTTCTGCCCCATGTCGGCGCCGACGCTTTTCGGCTGTGGCGGCGTTGCATTCGCCGCTTCCTCGATCAGCGGCATGTGGCGGGCGATTTCCTCGGCCGGCACCTTGGTGCCCGTCGTCATCGCGCCTTCGTAGCGCATCTTCAGGTCCGCTTCGGTCAATACCGAAACATCCGTCGGCCTCCAGGGATTGGCGGGACCCAACGGTGCGCCCTTTAATTCATAGCGCCAGATGCTGCCCGACGTGTCGAGCACGACGCCGCGGCGCTGATAGCCCCAGGCTTGGTTCATATACTCGCGGCCGCACAGCCAAGTTTGGCCTGTCGCGGCAGGATCCGGCGGCGTCGACGGCTTCGTCGCGTCCGCCTCACAAGCGGTCAGTGTGACGAGCGAAACGGCGGCAAGCAATGCAATGCGTGACATATCGAGTTCTCCTCCGATGGTCCCAAGAGGTGATGCTCAATTATGGCGCAATCGGGACATGATGGCGCGCGATTTGTGCGCCCGCCTTCACGAAGTCGTGGATAGTGGTCGTTGATGACGTGACGTCGGTTACAACGTCACTTCATCTTCGCGTAAGTGCCCGGTGCGTCCTCGATCACTTTCAGTTTGCCGTCGCCGGGTGTGCGCGCCTCGACCTTTTTGCCGGAGAGTTTCGACAGCCATTTGTCCCAATGCGGCCACCACGAGCCGGGGTTCTCGGTGGCGCCGGCGATCCAGTCTTCGACCTTCTCGGGGACCTTATCGTTCGTCCAGTGCTGGTACTTGTTTGCGTCGGGGTGATTGATCACGCCGGCGATATGGCCGGAACCCGCCATCATGAACGTGACCGGGCCTTTGAACAGCTTGGTCGATTTGTAGACCGAGCGGAAAGGCGCGATGTGGTCTTCCTTGGCCGATTGCAAATAGATCGGAATCTTGACTTTCGACAGGTCGAGCTGTTCGCCGCCCAGCACCATCTTGCCGCGCGCCAGCGTATTCTCCTTGTAGCATTCGCGCAGATAGAACAGATGCATCAGGGCCGGCATGCGGGTCGTGTCGGAGTTCCAGTAGAGCAGATCGAAGCGCATCGGGTCGCGGCCGAGCAGGTAGTTATTGACGACGAAGCTCCAGATCAAATCGTTCGAGCGCAGCATGTTGAAGGTCGTCGCCATCTTGGCGCCGTCGAGATAGCCGCCTTCGGCTTTCATCATTTGTTCCATCGACTGCAATTGCGCTTCGTCGATGAAAACCTGGAGGTCGCCCGATTCCGAGAAGTCGGCTTGAGCGGCAAAGAACGTGGCGGACTTGATGCGGTTGTCGCCCTTGGCCGCCATGTAGGCGAGTGTCGCCGAGAGCAGCGTGCCGCCGATGCAATAGCCGATGGCATTCACTTCCTTGGCGCCGCACGCCTTTTCGATCGCGTCGAGGGCCGCGAAAATGCCCTCGCGCATGTAGTCTTCGAACGTCTTCTGCGCCAGTTTGGCGTCGGGATTGACCCACGAGGCGACGAACACCGTGTAGCCCTGCGCCGTCGCCCATTTGACGAACGAGTTTTTCTCGCCCAGATCGAGGATGTAGTATTTGTTGATCCAGGGCGGGAAAATCACGAGCGGGCGTTCGTATTGTTCCTCGGTCGTGGGCATGTATTGGATCAGCTGCATCAGATCGTTCTGAAAGACGATCTTGGCCGGCGTCAATGCAAGGTTACGGCCGACCTCGAAGAAATCCATGTCGGTCTGACGGATCGCGAGCTGGCCCTTGCCGCGCTCAAGATCCTTCAACATGTTGTTGAGGCCTTTGACCAGGTTCTCGCCGTTCGACTGGAATGTCGCCTTGAGGACTTCCGGGTTCGTGAACAGGAAATTCGTGGGCGACAGCGCGTCGGCGAATTGCTTGGTGTAGAAATCGATCTTCTTGCGCGTCTTGTCGTCGAGACCCTGGACCTCGCCCATCGTGCGCTGCATCGAGCGGGCGGTCAGAAGATAAGATTGCTTGATGAAGTCGAAGATCTGGTTTTCGCTCCAGTCCTTGTCCTTAAAGCGCTTGTCGCCGGACGACGGTTCGATCACCGGGGGATGATCTTCGCCCATCATGCGGCGGGCTGTGTGATGCCAGAGATTCAGATAATCCTGCCACAGGCGGAAGTTCGCCTCGACGAAGTGGCCCGGATTCTTCATCGCGTGACCAAGGAAATCGACGAAGGTTTGGCCGAGATTGAGCGGGTCTTGGCTTTGGCCCTCCGACTTGCCGTTGCGCGCTTGGCCTTTCATGAAATCGGTGACGAGGCGCTGACTCTGTGCCGCGACTTTGATCATGTTGCGCGAGAACTCGGCCGGGTCGTTGACCCGATATTCGTTTGGCGATTTTTGTGGTTCGGCCATTCGTGTTTTCTCCCCGCGCGTTGGTGGCGACGGGTCCCCATTTTTGTGCTTTGCAGCAAAGAAATAGACCCTGGTCGGCCCGGGCGGCAAGCACTGCAACCCGAGGTTTCAGGCCGCGTCTACACCACAAATAATAAATGTAGCGTTTCCACGCGGTTTTGCGCACAATCCAGCCGCTTTTCGGGGCTAGTCCTTGATCGGCCCCAACTTCAGGACGGAGTCTAAATATGTCGCGCTTGGTTCTGCGTTCGATTGCGATTTTGGCCACTGCCGGCCTTTTGGGGGCGTGCTCGTCGATGCCCGAATGGACGAAACCGACGACCTGGTATGACGGGGTCACCGGCACGGACAAGCCTGCGGAAGCTAAGCCCGAGGCCGATAGCGCCAAGACCGACGTCGCCAATACGACCACCGACGGCACGGCGTCACCGGTTGTCGACCCGCTGGCGCCGGAGCCCACGGGCCCGCGGATCAAGGTGTCCGACAAGCCGACTGAGTTCCCGAACTTGGCGGCCCAACCGGATGCGCGCGAAGCCTCGACGACCGATTCGCAGCGCCGAGAGATTCGCGACAGCTTGGTGGCCGATCGCGACAAGGCTCAGCATACGGCCGACGATCTGCGCGGCGGCACCGCGCCTGCGGCCGCTCCCCCGCCGCCGGCCGCGCCGAAGCCGGTGACGGCCGAAGAAAAGCCTAAGGACGAATAGGTTCACCAATCTTGCGACCAAATTCGAGCGGGCGGCGTTGGCCGCTCGCTCTTTTGCTATATGGTGCGGTGATCGAATGAAATCGCGGAGGTTTGCTTCCGCAGGCCTGGAGAGCCCGTGAATACCGACTTCCACCGCATCAAGCGCCTGCCGCCTTATGTCTTCGAAGAAGTGAACCGGCTGAAGGCGAAGGCGCGCGCGGCCGGCGACGACATCATCGACTTCGGGATGGGCAATCCCGATATGCCGACCCCCAAGCACATCGTCGACAAGCTGGTCGAAACGGTGAGCGACCCGCGCACCAACCGCTATTCCGCGTCGCGAGGGATTCCCGGTTTGCGCAAGGCGATGGCCGCTTATTACGGGCGGCGCTTCGGCGTAAAGCTCGATCCCGAAAAGGAAGTGATCGCGACGCTGGGCTCGAAGGAAGGGTTCGCGAATTTGGCGCAGGCGATCACCGCGCCGGGCGATACGATCTTGGTGCCCAACCCCGCCTATCCCATTCACGCTTTCGGATTCATTCTGGCCGGTGCCGCGATCCGCCATGTCGAAGCCTCGAGCCCCGAGCAGTTTCTGCACGGGCTTGAGCGTGCGGTGCGCCATGCGGTGCCGCCGCCGACGGCTGTGGTTGTCAGCTATCCGTCGAATCCCACGGCACAGGTTGTCGATCTCGAATTCTATGCCGATGTTGTGAAGTTCGCGAAGGCGAAGGGGCTTTGGGTTTTGTCCGACCTCGCTTACGCGGAAATTTATTTCGGCGACAAAGCGCCGCCTTCGATGCTGCAGGTGCCGGGAGCAAAGGACATCGTCGTCGAGTTCAATTCGCTGTCGAAGACCTATGCGATGCCGGGTTGGCGCATGGGTTTTGCGGCCGGGAACGAGCGGTTGATCCATGCGCTTGGGCGGATCAAGTCTTATCTCGACTATGGCGCCTTCACGCCGATCCAGGTGGCGGCGACGGCGGCGCTGAACGGCCCGCAGGATTGCGTCGATGAAATGCGCGCAATCTACAAGGCGAGGCGCGACGCGCTGGTCGACAGCTTTGCGCGGGCCGGTTGGCCGGTTCCCGCGCCCGAGGCCTCGATGTTTGCCTGGGTTCCTATTCCTGAGGCCTTTCGTTCGCTGGGGTCGCTGACGTTTTCGAAGCTGTTGCTGGAACATGCCAAAGTCGCGGTGGCGCCGGGCATCGGTTTCGGCGAATACGGCGACGGGCATGTGCGCATCGCGCTGGTCGAGAACGAACAGCGCATTCGGCAAGCGGCGCGCAATGTGCGCAAGTTTTTGAGCGCGGGGCCTGGCGTTGCGTCCGCGAAGGATGCGGCGCAATGACGGCGTTTCGGGTCGGCATCGCGGGGCTTGGCACCGTCGGGGCGACGGTGGCGCGCATCGTGATCGAGCAGGGCGAGGCTCTGGCGGCGCGCTGCGGGCGCAAGCTCGAGTTGACGGCGGTCAGCGCGCGCGACAAGCGCCGGGATCGCGGCGTTTCACTTTCTCACATCGAATGGTTCGACGATCCGGCCGCGTTGGCGCGGACGGCGCCGATCGACGTGTTCGTCGAGTTGATGGGCGGGGAAGGGGGCGCGGCGAAAGCCTCCGTCGAGGCGGCGCTGGGGCGCGGCGTGCCCGTCGTGACGGCGAACAAGGCGTTGCTCGCCCATCACGGCGCGGCGCTCGCCAATACGGCCGAAGCGAAGGGCCTGGCGCTGAATTTCGAAGCGGCGGTGGCCGGCGGCATTCCCATCATCAAGTCGTTGCGCGAGGGGCTGGGTGCCAACCGGATTTCGCGCGTCTATGGTATTTTGAACGGGACGTGCAATTACATTCTGACGACGATGGAGGCGAGCGGGCGCGGTTTTGGCGATGTGCTCGCCGAAGCGCAAGCGCTCGGCTATGCCGAGGCCGATCCGACATTCGACATCGGCGGCATGGATACGGCGCACAAACTCTCGCTGCTTGCGGCGGTGACGTTCGGCAACGCGCCGGCGCTCGACGGCATTCATGTCGAAGGCATCGAGCGCATCTCGCCAATGGACATCATGTTCGCGCGCGAATTCGGCTATCGTATCAAGTTGCTGGGACTTGCGGCGCGCACAACTTTAGGCGTCGAGCAGCGTGTGCATCCGGCGATGGTGCCGTTGGGCACGCCGCTCGCCGATGTCGACGGCGTGTTCAACGCGGTGGTGGCCGAGGGCGATCTCGTCGGCAAGTCCGTCTATGAAGGCCGCGGTGCAGGTGCCGGCCCGACGGCGTCGGCCGTGATGGCCGACATTCTCGACATCGCGCGCGGTGTTCGCTTGCCGACCTTTGGGGCGCCGGCCGCGACGCTGAAGCGGCCGGTGATCGTGCCCATCGGCGACCATGTCGGCGCTTGCTATCTTCGTTTCACCGTGATCGACCGTCCGGGCGTGATCGCCGTACTTTCGCGGTGCCTCGCCGACCAGTCGATTTCGATCGAAAGCATGTTGCAGCGATCGCGCGCGCCGGGCGAGGCCGTTCCCGTCGTCATCATTACACATGAAGCGCGCGAAGAGGCGATGGCCAAGGCGTTGGGCGCGATCGTCGCAACCGGTATCGTAACGGAACAACCGTGCATGGTGCGCATCGAGCGCTTCTAAGGGGACATAATGAGGGACGCAACACACGACGCGACGGGGCTTGAGCGGATTCTGACGCTGGAACTGGCGCGCGTCACCGAGGCGGCGGCAATCGCGGCCTACGAACAGGTCGGCCGCGGTAACGAGCACGACGCCGACAAGGCTGCCGTCGATGCGATGCGCACGGCGCTGAACCTGTGCAATTTCGACGGCACGGTCGTAATCGGCGAGGGCGAGCGCGACGAAGCGCCGATGCTGTTTATCGGCGAAAAGGTCGGCACCGGCAGGGGGCCGAAGGTCGATATCGCGCTCGATCCGCTCGAAGGCACGACGCTGACGGCCAAGGCGATGGAGAACGCGCTTGCGGTCGTTGCCATCGCCGAAGGCGGCAGCCTTCTCCACGCGCCCGACACCTATATGGACAAGATCGCCATCGGCGGCGGTTATCCCGACGGCATCGTCGATCTCGACGCCGACCCGCGCGAAAACATCCGTGCGCTCGCGAAAGCCAAGGGCGTGCCGGCGCGCGAAATCACGGCCTGCATTCTCGACCGGCCGC
Organism: Alphaproteobacteria bacterium; assembly: GCA_031413635.1. Classification (GTDB taxonomy): domain Bacteria; phylum Pseudomonadota; class Alphaproteobacteria; order Micropepsales; family Micropepsaceae; genus SZUA-430. Next base: position 9,212 of record JANOFM010000124.1, read on the forward strand.
GCCATGCGGAGTTGATCGCCAAGGTGCGCGAGGCAGGGGCGGCGATTCAGTTGATCCCCGACGGCGATATAGCCGGCGTCATTCACACTGCCGAGCCCGATACCGGTATCGACATTTATATCGGCACCGGCGGCGCGCCCGAGGGCGTGCTGGCGGCGGCGGCGTTGCGCTGCGTCGGTGGCCAAATCCAAGCCCGCCTCGTGTTCCGCAACGACGACGAGCGGGGCCGCGCAGCCCGCATCGGCATCACGAACCTGAAGCGCAAGTACAACACGCTGGACCTCGCCTCGGGTGACGTCATGTTCGCCGCGACCGGCGTGACCGACGGCTCGATGCTCGAAGGCATCCAAAAGACGGGCAACTTCATGACCAGCCACACGATCGTCATGCGCTCGAAAACGCGCACCGTCCGCTGGATCAAAGCGCGCCACGTGATCAAACCGCATTAAAGGCGGCTCATCCTCACCCGCTCTTGTCCGCCGTAACCTCGGCGAAGGCGGATCAGCGGGGGAGGGGGACCGCGGAACGCGGTGGCCTGCCCGCCGAAGCCTTGGCGAAGGCGGGAGGGGGCCGACTGCATGCGCGGCACGCAAGGCCTTCCGCCGCAGCCTGCTTGAGTCGCGTGGGTCCGTTTGCTTTTTGGCGGGAACTTCACCACCTTATTGAAGATGATCGATTGGTCGCAGTGCACCGCTGTCGAGCGGG
>JANOFM010000125.1:0-6083 GCA_031413635.1 Alphaproteobacteria bacterium
TAGCGAACGGGTGCGAAGTTCAAGCGCGCAAATGATACTGCCGCTCAGCGCCCAATTCCGAACGGACAAGCCCACCATGCCCCGCGTCGCCCATTTCGAAATCCATGCCGAGCATCCCGAAAAGCTCGCCGCCTATTACGCGGAGCTGTTCGGTTGGAAGATGCAGCACATGGCGCAGATCGACTATTGGTTCATCGACACCGCTCACGGCGACGAGCCCGGCATCAACGGCGGCCTGTTACGCCGGCGCGGGCCGAAAGCCGCCTCCGGCCAGCCGGTCAACGCCTATGTGTGCACGGTCAATGTTGCGTCCGTCGACGCGTCGTTCGCGAAGGCGTTGAAGTTGGGCGGCGTGGAGGCGTTGGCGAAGATGGCGATCCCGGGGGTTGGGTGGGTCGCCTATGCCAAGGACCCGGACGGGAATATTTTCGGGCTGCATCAGGCGGATCAGAACGCAAAATAGAGCGCAGCGCGTTCGACGCCGGTCTTCAGCGGCCGGCGGCGCCGTCGCGGTCCGGGGCGTATGCCTTGAACGTCAGGAAGAGCCCGACCGCGAGAAGAGCCACCTCCATCGCGAGCGCGGTGGACGCGTCGCCGGCGCTTTGTTGCGCCGCCTCGGTCGCGAACATCCGGCCCAGACCGCCGAGCACGCCGAACCAGCCCACGAGCGTCAGCACGACGGGCCAACCGATCATCCAACGGTTGTGCGCGCGAACGATCGAAAGACTGGCGACGAACGCCAACAATCCGGCTTGGTAGGTGACGGGCGCGGTGACGGCGCGCCAGATGTCCGGGTTCACGATCTCGGACAGCGTGACCGCGATCAACGTGGGGCCGACCAGGCCCGCGATGTATTTCGAGTTCGCCATGTTTGTTCCTCCGTGCGCGGGTCCGTAGCGATCGAGAACGCGGAAGGGTGCAGTCATCACACTGCGCGCCGAGGGACACTGATTTCGGTCAAGCCGGCTGCGCGACGTCGGCGCTGGCGATCATGCGGAATTAGGTATCATGTCGGAGAGTTCCGCGTCAGTTTCTGCTTCTTCATCGCCTCGGCGAGCTGCCAGGCGAGGGCGCGTTTGATCGCGACAGCCTGCACCTGTGCATAGACGCCTTCCTCGCGCAGGAAATCGTCGAAGCGCGAGCCGATCTTGCCCTTGCCTTGTTCAGGCATTCGTTGATCTCCATGAGTACCTGCATGCGCTGGGCGCTTCAAGCGTTCTGGTACGGCACGACCGAATTCACAACAGTCTGGGAGCCCACTTGATACCCGTGCGCCGATAGCAAGTCACCGACACTCACCCTTGAGACTTGACCGTGTCGGCATGGCCCGACCATCACTTGAAGGATCGGCAGAAAATCTGAGCCGTCGGGCGGCGCGAATTTCAGCGGTAAGTGGCGAGACATCATTGTCTGTTTCTGACGAAACTTCAGATTCTTCACATCCGCTGCTCGCAACCGATGCACGACCCTCCATTCGTGTTCGGCTTGGAATGCCGGATCCTTCAGTACCGGCGCCAGATAGACGACGCAATCTCGCCATGCCGCCAGAAACTCATTTACCCATGTCGATGGCGTGCGTTCCCGATCGGCCTTGAGCCCTTCCTGAAAGAACTGGACGGTGGCACTTGTAATCCGCTTCGCGAGTGCGATGTGGGCCGCTGCGTCGTAGTTGATTGGCGCAAGAAAACTCTGGCTGGGCGCACCCGAGAGTATAAGGAGAGGGCTCGAAAAGCCGATTGCGTAACCACCTTCGCCTCTCCCATAAGCGCGCCATTGGCTTAGGTCGTCCCGCACCTCAGAAAGGCACGCGACAAACCACTCGTTTGGCACGACATGCTCATCTCCCAATCCCGCGATTGCGCTGTCAATCAAATCGAGTGAAGCCGGGTTGCCGTATGAGTTAGACCGGATACTCTCAAATTCTTTGCGGACCAAGCGCATGCCATAGCTCAGCTCCGAGTAGTCGTTCAGACAAGAGACCTGGGTCGACCAAAGCGTTCCGCTTTCGACAATGGCAATCAACGCAGCACCATCGGTGTAGTGCCAAAGCACACTTGGCAATGGCGGCTTGAGCTGGGTGAGTTCGGACTGAACCCAGGCCCAGTAGGCGGCGCGTTCTTGGTCGGTTGGGCTAGTCAGATTCGTAAGCCTCCCGGTTTCCCCAACTTCAAGCTCTCAATTGTGAAAGGGAGCCCAGTACGCCCATGAACGGCACGATCGGCGTGGCAAGTGGGATGACAATCGCATTAGTAAAGCGCGACAGCGTGAAGCTCTGACGTACGCGTAGATGAACGTAGATCGCGGCCATGAAGCCGAACGAACACAACCCCAGGAGAGCGCTGTCCAGCCACCACGGGACATCAGGCCTTGCCGTCTTGATCGTATCGAGACCCACCGAAAGAACTCCGAGAGCGACTATCGCAGAAAGGAGCAACGCCAACGCTGCGCGCGTGATGCCCTTTAGCCTCATGCGTTCAAACCGATAGTCAAAAGGTGCCATGATCAGCATGGTGACCGCGCTCGCGGCGCTGAGTGACAGGACTATGAGCGATACCGGGAAACGGCTGACAGTCGCTTGCATCTCGTCGATGAGCTGAAGCATGAGTAAGAATACGTCCTGCATCGAATGCGCCCTGTTTCTGTCGGAGGGAGCAAACAACGGCATTGTGATCAAATAGAGGCGAGCGGCCTCGCGCATGACGTGTGCCGCTTGCCCACTGTTCGCGGGTTAGGTTGCTGGCCGCATTCTCTTTGTCGCGGAACGCCGGTCATGCGCGGTGCTGAAGCAGGGGAGGATGAGAGGCGCCAAGGCTTACTTGTTGAGCGAGGCGGCGAGGGTTTTGAGACCTTCTGCCATCGTGACCACTGGCGCGTAGCCCATTTCGCGGCGCGCCTTCGCGTCGTTCAGGATGCAATCGCGAGACATGATGTTGGCGGTGAAGCGGGTGAGCGGGGGTTTCGATTTTAGGTTGAGGGCGCGCCAGGTGGTTTCGCCGAGGTAGGCGATCGAACGCACCACCCAACCCGGGACGGCGCGGTTGCCGGGAGTGATGCCTGCTGCTTGCATCATCTTGGTCATGAATTCGCGGAAGACGACCGGCTCGCCGTCGAGGATGAAATAGGCTTGCCCGCCCTCGCCTTTGGTCAGCGCCAGGTTCATCGCGTGGACCAGATTGCCGATATAGGTCGTCGAGGTTTTGTTGCGGCCGCCGTCGATCCAGGCGAACTGGCCTTTCGCGACCATCGCCTTCACGGTCGGCAGGATCGTCTGATCGCCGGGACCCCAGACGAAGCGCGGGCGCACGACGATCGTGGTGAAGCCCGACGACGGATCGTTCGCCTCGCGCACCGCTTTTTCCGCGTGCGCCTTGGTGCGCGAATAGGGGAAGGGCGAGTTCAGCGCGAGCGGATAGTGTTCGTCGACGTTGCGCATGTGCTGGCCGTAGAAGAGGGCTGCCTCCGTGCCGATGTGGACGAAGCGCTTCACGTCGGCGCCCTTGGCCGCGACGAGCAGTTCCTTCGTGCCGTCGACGTTGACTCGCCAATAGTCGGCCCACGGGCCCCATTCCTCGACGTAAGCCGCGCAGTGTACGACGGCGTCGAAGTCTTTGAGTTGTTCGGTTTTCACTTCGCCCAAGCTCGCACGCATGGGCGTGGCGCCGAGGGCGCGGATGGCGGCGTCGCTCTTTTCGCTACGCGACATGGCGGTGATTTGGTGCGTCGCGGCGAAGGTCTTGACGAAGGCGCCGCCGACGAAACCGGATGCACCGGTGATGAAGAGTTTCATGTGTGCTCCGTCAGAATATTTGGTGCGGAAGGTGGATCACGCGGAGGGCGCGGAGAAGATAGAAAATTTTACCACGAAGGACACGAAGAACACCAAGACGCTCTGGGTAAAAAATCTGCGCCGTGAGTCTTGATCCGCATCTTTTGGCGCTACGCGCCGTTCCTTTTCCTTCTTCGTGTCCTTCGTGGTTCAATCTTTCTTAGGCGCGGCCGGTTTCGACGCGACTGATGAAGTCTATCATCGGGGCGGTGATGTTGGGCACGGCCGAGATCGGCATGTTGTGGCCCCAGCCTTCGATGATTTTCAGTTCGGCGCCCTTGATGCATTCGGCGGTGTGGCGGCCGGCTTCGGGTTTGATCAGGATGTCGGCGTCGCCGTGGAGGACGAGCGTGGGGACGTCAATTTTCTTCAGCGCTTCCGTGCGCGGGGGCGTCGCCACGATCGCTGCCCATTGGCGGATCGCGCCTTCGGGGTAGTAGCTGCGGTCGTAGTTTGCGGCGAAGCGGGCGCGGACTTTTGCTTGATCTTCCGGGTAAGCGGGGCTGGCGACGACGAGGCGCATTTTCACGCCATGGTCGGCGACGCTGTCGCGATCTTCGGCCGGAGGCTTTTCCATCAACGCTTGTTGCGCCTTCGGGTCGGAGCGCGGCAGCGACGGGTCGCTGGTCGTCGACATGAGGGAGATGAGGCTGCGTGTCTTTTGCGGGTGCCGGATCGCCAAGAGCTGCGCGATCATGCCGCCCATCGAGGCGCCGGCGATGTGGGCGGACTTGATGTTCAACGCGTCGAGCAGTGCCGCCGCGTCGTCGGCCATGTCGTTGAGCGTGTAGGGCACGTCCGGTTTGCCTCCTTCGGCCAGCGCTTTAGCGACGGCGCGGATGTCGGGGAGGATGCCGTGGTGTTTGTGGCCGAGGCCGGTGTCGCGGTTGTCGAAGCGGATGACGCGGAAGCCGGCGCTCGCCAAGGCCTCATGGAATTCATCGGGCCATGAGGTCATCTGCGAGGCGTAGCCCATGATGAAGAGCACCGGCGGGCCGCTTTCCGGGCCGGAGAGTTCATAGGGGATGTCGATGGTGTTGGCTTTGATTTTGGCGGTCATGCCGTTCTCGATTCACAGGAGGATGATGGTTCACGCGGAGTTGCGGAGGACGCGGAGAAGAAACAAGATTGCACCACGAAGGACACGAAAGACACCAAGATGCTGTGAGTCGATAAGTTGCGCGGTGCGGTCGCACGACCTTTTTGGCGCTTCGCGCCATTCGTTCTTTCTTCTTCGTGATCTTCGTGTCCTTCGTGGTGCAATCTTCTTTCTTCGCCGCGTCCTCCGCGTGCAATTTCTTACTTCCCGCGCCGCGCGTCGACTTCGGCTACGAAGTCGGCGATTTCGCGGAGGTAGACGGGGACGAGCTTCGCGGTGAAGTCGTGGCCCAAGCCGGGGACGATTTTGAGGCGGGCGCCGGGGATGCTGGCCGCCGTGTCCTTGCCCCCTTCGACGGGGACCAGCGGATCGTCGGCGCCGTGGATGACAAGGGTGGGTGCCTTCACCGCCTTCAGCGTTTCGTGGCGCGGGGGCGATGCGATGACGGCGACGAGTTGGCGGGCCATGCCGTCGGGGCCGTAGGGCGTGCGGTCGACTTCGCGTTCGGCTTGCGCGCGCAGTTCCGTGTCGCTCGCGGCATAGGTGGGCTGGCTGCCGATGACGCGCCAGATTTTCATCGCCTGGAGGATGCGAGTTTCGCGCTCGAGATTTTCGGGCGTTTGCGTGAGCACCGCCATCGCTTCGGGTTTGCCGGGCGGCAGGCCGGGGCGTCCCGTCGTTGACATGATGGAGGTGAGGCTGCGCGTTTTGCTCGGGTGATCGAGGGCGACGAGCTGCGCGATCATGCCGCCCATCGAGGCGCCGACGATGTGGGCGCTATCGATGTTCAGCGCGTCGAGAATTCCCGCCGCGTCCGAGGCCATGTCGTTCAACGTGTAGGGCGGCGTTACCGCTTGGCCGCCCATCAACTTGGCGAAGGTATCCGCAGGGCTGACTTTGCCCAGATGGTCGAGCTTTGCCGACTTGCCGATGTCGCGGTTGTCGAAGCGCACGACGCGGTAGCCGCGCGAGGCGAGGCCTTCGCAGAGTTCGAGCGGCCACATCGTGAGCTGTGCCGAGAAGCCCATGATGAGCAGGATCGCGGGGTCGGTGGCGGCGCCGAAGGATTCGACTTCGAAGGCGAGGCCGTTTGCGTCGATCTGGGGCATGAGGGCGATGTCCTGGTGATGGCGATCGGGCGCGAACCTATCAGGGGTG
>JANOFM010000126.1:0-2538 GCA_031413635.1 Alphaproteobacteria bacterium
CGCGGCAAGCTGAAGGGCGTCAAGCCGCCCGGCAAATACGACTTCGCGACTTTGACCGGCACGCCCGACGAACTCGCGCGCTTCCTCGCCTCGCCCGACGCCGACGCCGCCCGGGTCGGAGATCCCGCCCGCCTGCGCCGCGTGCATACTCCGTTAAAAAATAACGTCGTGAAACAGTAAAGTTGAGGAGTTCCCCATGAGCGACGCGACCGAGACCCCGCCCCCGCAACCGCCCACGCTTGCACGTTGGGTCCATCCGATCGGCGTCGTTATCGCTTTGGCGGGCCTGACCGCGCTCGCCTTCGCGGTCTTGAACCAGGGACCCGCGAACAAACAGGCGGGCGACCCGCGCGCGCGAACCCACGCCATCTCCGGCCCGCCCGGCGTGCCCGTGTTGCGCCGCGTGATGCTCTCGACCGGCGGCGTCGGCTATTTCGAGTACGAAACACAGGTGACCGGCAACACGCAAATCTCGCTGCCCGTGCGCATGGACCAGGTCGACGACGTTTTGAAAAGCATCGTGGTGTTCGACGACAAGGGCGGCACCGGCTTTGTGCAATTGCCCTCGCGCGCGCCGCTGTCCGACATCTTCCGCGGCCTGCCGTTCGGCCCCGCCGCACTCGAGTCCAACGCCGCCCTGATCGACGCCCTCAAAGGCTCCCAGGTTTCCGTGCGCGGCCCCGACGGCATGAGCGGACGCATCGTCAGCGTCAACAAGGAAGACGCCAAAGGCCCCGACGAAACCACCATCACGCGCCACCGCGTCGGCGTGATGACGTCCAGCGGCCTAAAACAATTCGTGCTGGAAGACGCCTCCTCCGTTTCCTTCTCCGACCCCACCCTCGCCAAACAGATCGAGCAAGCGCTGACCTCCGTCTCCGAACACCGCGAAGGCCAAGGCCGCACGCTGAAAATTCGCGCCAACGGCGAAGGCACGCGCACCGTCACCGTCGCCTATGTCGTGGAAGCACCGCTGTGGAAGTCGTCTTACCGCGTCACGACGCAGGGCGACGGCAAGGCACGCATGCAAGGCTGGGCCATTCTCGAAAACGTCAGCGGCAACGATTGGGTCGACATCGACCTCACCGTCGTCACCGGCAACCCCGTCACCTTCCGCCAAGCGCTCTACGCGACGTATTACGTCCAGCGTCCCGAAATTCCGGTCGAAGTGCTCGGCCGCATCCTGCCCAAACCCGACGAAGGCGCGATCGCCGCCGGCGAAGTCAGCGATAGCGCCGCCTACATGCCGGCGCCCGCTCCACCGCCGCCTCCGCCTGCACCCGCGATGGAAGCCAGGGCGAAAATCGGCTACGGCGCGACCGCCTCGATCAGCGGACGCGACGCACCCGCAAAACCGATCGCCGCGGAATCCAAGGAAGCCGCCACCCAAGTCAGCTTCCACATGCCGTTCACCGTGTCGGTGATGAACGGTCAATCCTTGGCCGTGCCGATCATCGACAAGGACGTGCCGGGCGAACTTGTCTCGCTCTATCAACCCGAGGTGCATCCGCGCCATCCGCTCGCCGCGCTGAAGCTGACCAACGACACCGAGACCGGACTGCCGCCCGGCGTGCTCACGCTCTACGAACGCGGCAAGACCGAAACCGATTATGTCGGCGACGCGCAACTTGCCACCTTGCCGGTCGGCGAGGCGCGCATGCTGGGCTTCGCCCTCGACCAGAAAGTTCTGATCGACCGCGAAGACAAATTCGAAAAGCGCATCTCCAAGGCAACACTCGCGAACGGCATCTTCAAGGCCTCCGTCGTCGACCAGCGCAACACCGTCTACACGATCAAGGGGGCGGCCAAGGAAGACCGCCGCGTCGTCGTCGAACACCCGCACCAGGCGGGATGGGAACTGATCACCCCCGACCCCAAATCGGCCGAGATGACCGACGCCGCCTTCCGCATCCCCTTCGACATCAAAGCCGGCGCGACGATGAAACAAACCGTGACGACGCAATGGTCGCGCGAAGAGGAACAACAACTCGTCGACCTGGGCATCGACCTCGTGCTCGCCTACGCCGCGAACGAAAACCTGACCCCGGCTCAACGCGCCGCCTTCGCGCGCATGGGCGAGATCAAACGCACGATCGAGGAATTCAATCGCCAGATCGAAGTCGCCGGCGAAGCCCGCGATCGCGTGTTCGAGGATCAAGAACGCATCCGCGAAAACATCAAGGCCGTGCCCGCGGGCAGCGCCCTGCAGCAACGCTACCTGCGTTCGATGGGCGACCTCGAAGACCAAGCCGAAACCCAAAAACGCGCCATCGACCGCCTCGAACGAGAACGCGCGGCGGAGCAGCAGCGGCTGGCCGACTATGTCGCGGGATTGCAGCTCTAAGCGAAATCGTCACATATCCACGATATGACGGCGAATTCCGAATGGGGGATAGCATTGATGAAACCGCGCGCGCGCTGTCTTAGCGCTTGTCTGCTTGCATGCTCGCTTGCCAACGCCTTAAACGCCGCCGACAGTCCGTTGGTCCAAGCCGACGACCCCTACTTCACCAGCGCCGACGCGCAACTGCGCGCCAC
>JANOFM010000127.1:0-8900 GCA_031413635.1 Alphaproteobacteria bacterium
AAACTGTTCGGCTTCACCACCAGCGAAGAGCGCGAATGGTTCCGCCTCTTGCAAACGGTCCAGGGCGTCGGCGCCAAGGTCGCGCTCTCGATCCTCAGCACACAGACGATACCCAATCTCGCCCGTGCCGTCGCCTTCGAAGACAAAGCGCAAGTGGGCAGAGCCCCGGGCGTCGGCCCCAAACTCGCCGCTCGCATCGTCGCCGAATTGAAAGACAAAGCCGCCGCGATCTCGGCGCCTCTGCACATCGCGCAAGGAAAGGGCGCGGTCGTCGGCTTTGTAACGCCCGCCGGCGCCGCCGCCGAAGCGGTCTCGGCGCTGGTGAACCTGGGCTACAGCCTAGCCCAATCCAGCCAAGCCATCGCTACGGTCGTCGCCCGCGAAGGCAAGGAACTCCCGCTCCCGGCAATGATCCGCGAAGGCCTGCGCGCGCTGTCGAGCGCGGCGTAAAGGGACACGATGACCAAACCCAACCGCCTCATCACCCCGGAAACGCGCGACGACGATGCCGGGGAAACATCGCTCCGTCCGCTCACGCTCGGCGAGTTCATCGGCCAAGACCAAACGCGCGCCAATCTGAAAATCTTCATCGACGCCGCGCGCGGCCGCAACGAGGCGCTCGACCACGTATTGCTTTCAGGGCCTCCCGGCCTCGGCAAAACCACGATGGCCCAGATCGTCGCCCGCGAACTCGGCGTCAATTTCCGCTCGACCTCGGGGCCGGTGATCGCCCGCGCCGGCGACCTCGCCGCGCTGCTCACCAATCTTCAGGCCCGTGATGTTTTATTCATCGACGAGATCCATCGCCTCAGTCCCGCGGTCGAGGAAATCCTCTACCCCGCGATGGAAGATTTTCAGCTCGACCTCATCATCGGCGAAGGCCCGGCGGCGCGTTCGGTCAAGATCGACCTCGCGCCCTTCACGCTTGTTGGCGCCACCACGCGCTCGGGCATGATCACCAAACCCTTGCGCGACCGCTTCGGCATTCCGCTGCGCCTCGAATTCTACAAAGTCGAAGACCTGATCGAAATCGTCACCCGCGGCGCGCGCATCCTCCAACTCGCGCTGACGCCAGACGCCGCGCGCGAAATCGCCGCTAGATCGCGCGGCACCCCCCGCATCGCCGGCCGCTTGCTGCGCCGCATCCGCGACTTCGCCGCCGTCGCCAAACGCCCCAAGGTCGACGCCAAAGCCGCCGACGAAGCCCTCACGCGCCTTGAGGTCGACAAACGCGGTCTCGACAATTTCGACCGCCGCTACATGAAGATCATCATCGAGAATTACAACGGCGGCCCGGTCGGCGTCGAAACGCTCTCGGCGGCCTTGGGCGAACCGCGCGACGCGCTAGAGGAAATCATCGAGCCGTTCCTGCTCCAGGAAGGCTTCGTCCAGCGCACCCCGCGCGGCCGCATGGCGGCGGGTCTCGCTTACACGCATCTGGGCCTGACGCCGCCGAAAGCGATCGCGCAGCAAACCTTGTTCGACGCCCCCGCAGGAGACGACGCCGATGTCTAAGGCGAGCATGGGCCGCATCGAGGGCAAGACGCATATCCTGCCGCTGCGCGTCTATTACGAAGACACCGATGTGTCGGGCATCGTCTATCACGCGAACTACCTGCGCTTCATGGAACGCGGCCGTTCGGAGTTCCTGCGCCTCGCCGGCATCCACCACATGGTGATGCTGGCAAACGACGAACCGATCGCCTGGACGATAAGGCGCATCGAAGTCGACTACGCCAAACCCGCCCGCCTCGACGACGACATCGAAGTCCACACAAGATACCTCGCCATCACCGGCGCCCGCATGACCGCGAGCCAATGGGTCAAACGCGCCGGCACCGATCTCGTGACGGCGAAACTGGAAGCCGCGATCATCACCATGACCGGCAAACCCCGCCGCATCCCCGAGGATGTGAAGGTGAAGTTGGCGGCGTTTTTGGATTAACGCACCCCGCACCTGACCGCTTCGATCTTCGCCCCGTCCGACACTCGCACGAGCGTCATCGCGTTGCCTTGGCGCGTGACGATGCGCAAAGCGATGAGCTCCGCCTCTTGGCGCCGGTCCGCCTCTTCCGTGATATCTTCGGCGATAATGACGATGTGGTTGTCGTATGTGGAAAGCGCCCACAAGCCCCGGCCCCATTCGTCGTAACTTGCCTTGCCGTCGCGCTGAAGCACCATCCCGTCGCCGCTGGCGCAACTGCCGTCGAACGACCACGTCCCGACGACGAACGGCCGGATGGACGTGGCCGTTGGCGGCGACGAATCGGCTCTCGCCACACTCGCGACCGCGAGCAACCCGATGACTGCAACTGCGTATCGCATGAACACTCCGTAATCTGAGAACCTTGCGCCCACGATGCGCGCATTGCGCGCAGCCTCGCAAGTTTTCTGCGCAATCCGTCTCAATTGCGCCGTCTCAAGCGCGCACCCGCCCTTGGCCTCAAGGCCTGTTCGGGTTAGGGAAGTCCCTCGGGTTTGGACGAGGGGCCGCGGTGTCGGCGCCTTGCGCATGTCGATGCGCCCAAATTCCGACACGTTGAACGGTTCTAGTCGCGCGAATTCCCCAAGCGCTCCAAGGTCTTGGGAAGATTCAGCCGGGCGCGGCGCAAGGTTAAGGGGAATATCAAGTCCATGGAGTTTTCCGCGCTCGCCTTAGTCAATGACGCGATTCCTCTCTTCAAGCCGCTGATCGTATTCGTCGACCAACTGACCCATGTCGCGGGCATGCAGGCGCCCGACGCGGCCCCGCTCTCGCCCCCGCCCTCGTCCGCCCCGCTGCAACCGATCGACGTCACCGTTACCGGCGGCGATCAGGCGAACGGCGCCGGCCTCGACATGTCGCCGCTGGCGCTCTTCATGAAGGCCGACATCGTCGTTAAGGCGGTGATGGGCATACTTCTGTTCGCCTCGTTCTGGTCGTGGGCGATCATTCTGGGCAAATGGATGCGCGTGGGCTCCGTGCGCCGCCAGGCCGACCGCTTCGAGCAATTGTTCTGGTCCGGCCGCTCGCTCGACGATCTCTACGCAACTCTCAACGCCCGCAACGAAGGCCACCCGATGGCCACCGTCTTCGTCGCCGGCATGCGCGAATGGAAACGCTCGTTCGAAACCGGCCCGGTTTCGTCGGGCCTGCTGCCCTCGGTCAAGGACCGCATCAACAAAGTCATGAACGTCTCGATCGGACGCGAGATCACGCGCCTCGAATCCTCGCTCGGATTCTTGGCGACCGTCGGCGTCAATGCGACGTTCATCGGCCTGTTCGGCACGGTGTGGGGTATCATGAATTCCTTCCGTCAGATTGCCGCCAGCCATGACACCTCGCTGGCCGTCGTCGCGCCCGGCATTGCGGAGGCCTTGTTCGCCACCGCCATGGGTCTCGTCGCTGCGATCCCGGCCTCCGTCGCCTACAATCATTTGTCGGCATCGGTCGGACGCATCGCAGGCAGGCTCGAGAGTTTTTCGGACGAATTCGCCGCGATCCTGTCGCGTCAGCTCGACGATAAGGCACGCTGATGGCCGGCGTTCTCAACGGCAACGGAGGCGGCAATCGTCGCGGCGCTTGGCGCTCGCGCCTGCGGCCCCAATCGGAAATCAACGTCACCCCGTTTGTTGACGTCATGCTGGTGCTGCTCATCATCTTCATGGTGACCGCACCCTTGCTCACGGCCGGTGTCGCCGTCGACCTGCCGAAAACGAAGGCAAGGTTGCTGTCGCAGGACAAGGAGCCGCTGACGATCTCGATCGAGCGCAACGGCAAGGTTTTTCTGCAAGAAACCGAAGTCGAACTGGCCGAGTTGGTGCCGCGCCTGACCGCGATCGCCGAGAACGGCTACGATCAGCGTATCTTCGTGCGCGCCGACAAAGCCGTCGACTACGGCACCGTGATGCAAGTGATGGGCGAGATGAATGCGGCGGGCTTCCGGCGCATCGGCCTTGTAACAGAGCCACCGCGTGGACAGACAAAGAAGCAGAAATAGAACGCCCGAATCCGACTCGCTCTTCGGAGCGGCGGCCATTTCGGCGGCTTTGCACGTCGCGGCACTCGTGGCGGCGCTGGTGGTGTGGCCGATCTTTGCCCCGCCGGTCGCTTTGCCGCCCGATGTTTTGCCGGTCGAATTGATTTCGGAGGAAACCAATATCGCCGAGCAGGAAAAAGCCGACGAGCCGTTGCCGGTGCCGGCCGAATTGCCGATGCCGCCGCCGCCCGAACCGCAGCCTTTGAACTTCCCCGAACCGCCGCCCGAACCCGACGAACTGGCCTTGGAACCCGATCCGACGCCGCCGCCGCCCGAAGCCGCAAAGCCCCAGCCGCCGCAACCGCGCTACGCGATGCTGCCTCAGCCGCGGGCAAAGCCGAAGCCCGAGAAGCCGAAGGAAGAATTCGACATCAGTAAAATCTCCCAGGCCCTCGACCGTGCCGCCAAGGAGCCGCCGCCCGATCAGAAGGCGGCCAAGAGCGCAGCCTCGGCCCAGCGCACCACCAGGGCCGCGGGCGCCCAAACCGGCATGTCGATGAGCGAGCTCGACGCGTTGAAGGCCCAGATCACCGAGGCGATGGAAAAATGCTGGCGCATCCCCGACGGCGCCCCCGATCCGGCCTCGCTGACCATGCGCGTCAAAGTGTTCTTGAACGAGGACGGCACCGTCGCATCTCCGCCGCAATTGCTCGATCAAGGTCCGCTGGGCGATCCCTACTTCCGCGCCGCTGCGGATTCGGCTATGCGCGCGGTACATATCTGCGCCCCCTACGACCTGCCGCCCGACAAGTTCGCCGTATGGGGCGAGTTGACGATCAGATTTTCCCCGCCCGGCTACTAGATGCCGGGATTTGAGATGAATGACATGAGGAAGACGATGAAAAATCTCGGCTCGACCGCGTTCTCGCGTGCCCTTTCGGCGGCGCTATTGATCGCCATGGCGGCATTCTCGACACCCGCCCACGCGGCGCTCGAAATCGATTTGACCAAGGGCGTCGTCCAGCCGATCCCGATCGCCATCACCGAGTTCTTGGGCGCCAACCCGCGCGACCAGCAGACGGCGTCCCAGATCGCGGGCGTCGTCCGCGGCGATCTCGAACGCTCGGGCTTGTTCTTGCCCCTCGATCCGCGCTCGTTCATCGAGAAGGTGACGAATTTCGGGGCCATCCCGCGCTTCGGCGATTGGCGCGTCATCAACGCCCAGGGCCTGGTCACCGGACAAGCGACATTGCTCCCCGACGGTCAGCTCAAAGTAGACTTCCGCCTCTGGGATATTTTCGGCGAGCAGCAAATGGTGGGCCTGTCGTTCTCGACCACGGCCGAGAACTGGCGCCGCTTGGGCCACTTGATCGCCGACGCGATTTACGAGCGTCTGACCGGCGAAAAAGGCTATTTCGACACCCGCATCGTTTTCGTCTCCGAATCGGGCCCGAAGATCAAGCGCCGCTATCGCCTGTCGATCATGGATCAGGACGGCGCCAACCCCAGCTTCCTGACCGGTGGGGATTTCATTGTCCTTTCGCCGCGCTTCTCGCCGACGACGCAGTCGATCACCTATATGTCGTATGAGCGCACGACGCCATCGGTCTTCGTCTTCGATTTGCAAACCGGTCAGCGTGAAGTGATCGGCCAATATGCCGGCATGACCTTCGCGCCCCGCTTTGCCCCCGACGGCAATCGCGTGATCTTCAGCTATTCGCGCGACAACAACATCGACGTCTATATGGCCGACCTGCGCTCGCGCAGGCCCATACGCCTGACGCAAGATCCTGGCATCGACACCTCGCCGTCCTTTGCGCCCGACGGTTCGCGTATCGTCTTCAACTCCGATCGCGGCGGTGCCCCCCAGCTCTACGTAATGAACGCCGACGGCTCGAATCAGCAGCGCGTCTCGTTCGGCCAGGGCCGCTACACGACGCCCGTCTGGAGCCCGCGCGGCGACCTCATCGCCTTCACGAAGCAGTTTGGCCAGACCTTCGCCATCGGCGTCATGCGCCCCGACGGCTCGGGCGAGCGCATTCTGACCCAGAGCTTTTCCGACGAAGGCCCCACCTGGTCGCCGAACGGCCGGGTGATTTTATTCACCCGTACAACTCCTGGTCGGGGCGGCGCCAGCGGCGGATCGTCGATTTGGTCGATCGATCTGACCGGACGCAACGAACGCAAGGTCATCACGCCGGGCGAAGCCTCGGATCCGGCCTGGTCGCCGTTGCATAAGTGACGTCACGGGGTGCACCTGCTGTCACAAGGATTAACCCGCTTTTATGTATAAACCTGGCGACATCGGTTGACGCCCAGCTTGCGCACCGATATCGCATGAAGCAATGATGGTATAGCAGCCTCTGTGATGGGGGATTCGGTCATTGATGAGGGAGTTCGCGGGATGTTTCGCATGACGACGACTTTGAAGTTGGCTTCGGTGTTGTTTGCCGCGTCCGTGCTGGCCGCGTGCTCGTCGACCAAGGAAGAGGCGCCGCCTCCGGTCGTATCGACCCCAACATCGAGCATCACGCCCGGCTCGGCCGAAGATTTCCGCGTCAACGTCGGTGACACCGTTCTGTTCGATACCGATCAACACTCGGTTCGCTCGGACGCACAGTCCGTGCTTCAAAAGCAAGCGGCCTGGCTCAAGCAATATCCTCAAGCCAAGCTGATGCTCGAAGGCCACTGCGACGAACGCGGCACGCGCGAATACAACCTCGCGCTCGGCGATCGCCGCGCCTATGCCGTCAAGGAATTTCTGGTTTCGCTCGGCGTTGACGCCGCGCGCCTCCAAACCAAGAGCTACGGCAAGGAACGCCCGGCCTGCAGCGAATCCGACGACAGCTGCTGGCAGCAAAATCGCCGCGGCTATTCCGTCATCGCCGCCGGCGCGGGTTCGTAACAAGAATACAAATTGGGTGGTCATGGCCGGGCTTGACCCGGCCACCCAGCCCGCGCTTAGCGCGATAGAAAATATGAAACACCAAGATCACCAAGATGCTTGCGCGATGAATCTTGGTGTTCTTGGTGTTTCAATCTTTTTTTGGCACTTCGAGCGCTGGGTGGCCGGGTCAAGCTCGGCCACGACGAGCTTTTTCAGTGAGACTGTTGCACCACGCCCGTGTCATTTGCGAAAGTCCCGCCTCAATTTCGTCACCTGACCGGGCGATTAACCGCTGGGCCCGGGCGCCCAATGTTAGCGAGTACAAATTGATGTCCATCTTCGCAATGAAACACGCAAAGCGCATTCTGCTCGCGGGCACTACCGCCTCGATCTTGGCGCTGGCGCCCGTCCACGCCGAAGACCTCGACGACGTCTCCGACAAGGTTGATCGCATCGAACGCGATCTGCGCGAACTTCAGTTCGAAGTTTACAAAGGCAACCCGCCGGCCGAATCGGGCGGCTTGGCGGGAGGGCCGGCCGGTGGCATCGGCTCCGGCGGTGCTCGAATAAACGACATGGAGCAGTCGCTGCGCGATTTGCGTGGCCAAGTCGAAACCCTGATGTACCAAGTGCGCCAGCTCACCGAGCAACTCGACGTCGCGCGAAAAGAATCGAACTACCGTTTGGGCGCCCTCGAAGGCGGCGCGCCCGCAACGCCGATACCGGGCACGAGTGCCGGCGCGAATTACTCGGGCGCCCCCGGTCCGATGCCAAAGCCCCTCGGACCCGCAGCGGCCGGAGGTCCCGCGTCGCTCACCGGCTCGCAACTTCAGGGTTCCAAGTCCGGAACACTGGGCTCGATGCCCGCCGACGCTTTGCCTTCGGGCCTAAGCGGTGGCCAATCGCCGCGCCAGCAATATGACGCTGCCATGGAACTGCTGAGCCGCGCGCAATATGTCGAAGCCCAAGGGGCCTTTCGCGGCTTCGTCGCGGCCAACCCCGCCGACGAACTGGCCGGCCCCGCGCAGTACTGGGTCGGCGACATAGCCTTCACGCAAAAGGACTATCAGGGCGCGGCCAAGGCCTTTACCGATGTGCTCAAGCGCTATTCCAAGACGGCGCGCGCGCCCGACGCTATGTTGAAACTGGGTCTCTCATTGCTCGAGTTGAACCAGAAGAAGGAAGGTTGCATCACGCTTGGCGCGATCAAAAGCAAATATCCGAACGCCAACAAAGCGATCTTCGACCGCGCGACCAGACGCGCGTCCGAAGCTAAATGCGGCTGAAAAACCCCCGCGGCCCATCGCGACCGCGGAATTCGACGCGGCGCTTGAAAAACTAGACGTCAGGCCGCCATTCGCGCTTGCCGTGTCGGGCGGCGCGGACTCGCTGGCGCTGATGGTCCTCGCGGCCGCCTGGTGCAAGAAACGGCGCTTGGATCCGCCTCACGCGCTGACTGTCGATCACGGTCTGCGTCCAGGATCCGCGCTCGAAGCTTCGCGCGTCGCCGCGTGGGCGAGCACGCGCGCCGTCCCGCACCAAACCTTGGTCTGGCACGGGCACAAACCGGCGCAAAACATTCAAGCCCGCGCGCGCGAAGCCCGCTATCGGGTAATCGGCGACTGGATGCGCGCCAACCGCATCGGCGTGCTGCTCACCGGACATACGCTCGACGACCAAGCCGAGACGTTCATACTGCGTCTCGGGCGCGGCAGCGGGCTCGATGGCTTAAGCGGCATGGCGCCGGTTGCGGCATTTCCGTCGAATGAACTCGAAGATTTGCGCATCGCGCGCCCATTGCTCGGTTTCGCTCACGACAGATTGATCGCAACGCTGACGCAGCTCGGCCAACCTTGGATCGAGGATCCGAGCAACGAGGACGATCGTTTTGCGCGCGTGCAAGTCCGCCGCGCGCTTTCCGCCTTCGCCGAAATCGGTTTGACCGCTTCGCGCATCGCCTCGGCCGCAGCGCACCTGCGCCGTGCGCGCGAGGCGATCGACGCCGATGTTGCCGCACTGATCGCAAACGGCGTCGAACTCTCGCCGTGGGGTTA
>JANOFM010000128.1:0-2349 GCA_031413635.1 Alphaproteobacteria bacterium
GCGCCCATGCCGATGGCGGTGGCGACGATGCCGCTTTCGCCGATGGGCGTGTCGAAGCAGCGGTGAAGCCCGTGTTTCTTTTGCAGGCCTTCGGTGGCGCGGAAGACGCCGCCGAAGAAGCCGACGTCTTCGCCGTAGATCAGCACGTTCGGATCGCGCGTCAGCATCACGTCCATGGCGGAGTTCAACGCTTGGATCATGTTCATCTTTGCCATCGCACTTAGACTCCCATTTCCTGGCGCTGACGGCGGATGTGCCAGGGCATGTCCTTGTAGACGTCTTCGAACATCGTCTTGACGCTCGGCATTTTGTCGCCGCCGAGCGTGCCGTGGCTTTCGGCTTCCTTTTGGGCGGCGCGCACTTCTTCGGCGATTTCTTTTTCGAGTGCGGCGTGCTTGTCCTCGGACCATTTGCCGAGGGCGATGAGGTGTTTCTTCAAACGTTCGATTGGGTCGCCAAGCGGCCAGGCTTTTGCTTCGTTTGCGGGGCGATAGAGATTGGGGTCGTCGCTCGTCGAGTGGCCTTCGGCGCGGTAGGTGTAGTGCTCGATCAAAGTGGGTCCCAAATTCGAACGAGCGCGGTCGGCGGCCCATTTCGTGACCGCGTATACGGCCAAGAAATCATTGCCGTCGACGCGCAGGCCCGGCATGCCGTAGCCGACGCCGCGCGCGGCGAATGTCGCGTCGTCGCCGCCGGCCATGCCTTGGAAGCTCGAGATGGCCCACTGGTTGTTGACGACGTTTAGGATCACCGGCGCACGATAGACGGCGGCGAAGGTAAGTGCGTGGTGGAAGTCGCCTTCGGCGGTGGAGCCGTCGCCGATCCAGGTTGCGGCGATGCGGTCGTCGCCTTTGTAAGCCGAGGCCATGGCCCAGCCGACGGCTTGGCTGAACTGCGTGCCGAGGTTGCCCGAGATCGAGAAGAAGCCGAACTCGCGGCTTGAATACATGATGGGCAGCTGGCGGCCTTTGAGCGGGTCGCGTTCATTGGAATAGACTTGGCACATCATGTCGACGAGCGGATAGCCGCGCGCGATGAGCAGGCCCTGCTGGCGATAAGAGGGGAAACACATGTCTTCGCGTTCGAGCGCGGCGGCTTGCGCGATCGCCACGGCCTCTTCGCCGGTGCATTTCATATAGAAGGAGGTCTTGCCCTGGCGCTGGGCGAGGTACATGCGGTTGTCGTAAGTGCGCGTGACCATCATGTGCCGCAGGCCGCGCTGGAGCGCGTCGGCGTCGAGCTTAGGATCCCAGGGGCCCGAGGCCGTGCCGTCGTTGTTAAGAACGCGGATCAGTTTGTACGCGAGGTCGCCGATATCCTTTGCGACTGAGTTGATGTCTGGGCGCGGTACGGCGCCAGGCTTCGACACGTCGATACCGGAGAAATCGGGCAGGTCGCCGGGGCGTTGCCTTGGTTCCGGGATGCGCAGGCTGAGCTGAACTCGGTTCTTCATCGCGGTAGTTCTATCCATGAAGCGGCCCTCGGTAGGCGGGCAGTGGATAGGCGTGTCGGCGTGCAGAATCAACGCCTAAGCGGCGAAAGGGCAAAGGTTGCTTCAACACTCTTCGAGAAGATTCGGGTCGGCAACGAACGGGCGAGTCCCAGTGCAAGCACAAGTCGTTTCGTTCAATCAGGGAATGGGACGCGTAATTTTCCGACGGGCGAAATTTGTGCAGTGCACCGTGTCGTTTACTGTGCGGCGGTCGCGTTCGTTCTTGCCGCGAAGACCGCACACAATTCTTCGGGTGCGCCTGTGCCGAACACGTAGCGGTCGGGGCGGATGAGGGCTGCCAGCGAACCGGTGTCTTCGAGCCATTGGTCGAGGCGGCCGGTTTCGTCGGTGACATCGCGGCCGATGACGATGCATCTCACATTGTTCGGGGCTTTTGTGTCTTGCTTCGCCAGCAACCAGAAGCCGTCACCGAGGAGGTCGTCGAGTTTGCCGCGTCGGCCGTCGCTCGTGCGCGCCGCGGTGGTTTGCGGCATGAGTTCGCCGGCGCGCGGGCTTTTGTGGATGAAGCCGGTGCTGAAGCCGGGCAGGCCGGGGAGCGGTTCGGCGGTGACCGCTTTGGCGGCGCGGGCGGCGATCATGGCTTGGTCGCGCATGGCGGCGGCTTGCTCGTCCTGCACGCAGACGACGCGGCCCATGGCGATGGCGCCTTCGATGATTTGGCGGACGTGGGGTTCGCGTTCTTGTTGGTAGGTGTCGAGCAGCGCCGCGTTCGCGTGACCGCGCAAGACCGCTTGAAGTTTCCAGGCGAGGTTGTCGGCGTCGCGGATGCCGGAGCACATGCCTTGGCCCATGAAGGGCGGCATCTGATGCGCCGCATCGCCGGCGAGCAGCACCGA
>JANOFM010000129.1:0-5271 GCA_031413635.1 Alphaproteobacteria bacterium
TAACCTTTGACCATGAAATTGAGGGCTTCCGCCGCTTCTGGAGTTGCCAACGTGCACTTCCTGCCATCAGGGGACATGAATGAAGCGTTCATTTGAAAAGCGTATAGATAGAGCCACGAATTGCCAAAATTTGGCATGAAACCGGCGCGTTTCAGCGATCCGTTCGTGTTGAATTCCGTCAAGGTTTTTGAATAAGCAAGAAGCTCTGTCCAAGTTCGGGGCGCTCGTTCGGGGTCGAGACCGGCTTTCCTCAGTTCTGCTGCTTTTTGCCGAAATATGCCTCGATTCCAATACAGAATTCGATTGTCGGCACTAGTTGGGATTGCGTAAACTCTTCCTCCATAGCAAGCTTCCTGCCAGGTCGCCTCGTAATAATCTTCCTTTTTGGGGGTAAGCGAATCGGCTTTGTCTCGTTCAATCAGGTCGTCGAGGGCTCGAAATGTCCCACGGCTAGCCCAATCAGAAATAGTGAACCGGTCTTGCGAAACGGCGTCAGGGCGGCAAGGCGTTGGCGCAACCGTGGCTCGGCTTCACCGCCCAGCCGGTGACAAGCGAAATCGCGGGTACGCTCGGCCTCGATCGCCCCAGCGGCCTGATCGTGAAAGATGTCGCCGCTGGCGGCCCTGCGGCGCAAGCCGGCATTCGGGTCGGCGACGTGGTGACAAGGGTCGACGACTTCGAGGTCAACGATCCGCAAAGCCTGCGTTTCCGTGTGGCAACCAAAGGTGTCGGCAACGCGGTCGCTGTCGCCTATCTGCGCGGTGGCGCGCGGGCTACGGCCACGCTGCGCCTGGTCCGGCCGCCCGAAAACCCGCCGCGTTCCATCACGGTCATCGACGGCGACAACCCGCTGCGCGGCGCGACGGTGGCAAACCTCTCGCCCGCCTATGCCGAGGAGCTGCAACTGGAAATCACCAGTGGCGTTGTCATCACCCAGTTGAGTCGCCGCTCGCTGGCGGCAAGGCTCGGTTTCCGTCCGGGCGATCTGATCGTCTCGATCAACGGCCGCAAGATCGGCACCGTGCAGACCTTGCAAGAGGCGCTCAGAGGCCAGCCCGACAAATGGAATATGAGCGTCGAACGCAACGGCGAAATCTTGAATCTCTCCGTGCGCGCCTGACACGAAGGCGGTTATAGTCCGCCCATGTCAGACCTCTTCGCCGTAGCCGGCATGGACGACGGCGCCCCGCGGCCGCTCGCCGACCGCCTTCGTCCCAAAACGCTGAAAGATGTGATCGGGCAAGATCACCTCCTGGGCGCCGAAGGCCCCATCGGTCGCATGCTGGCCGCCAAGCGTCTGTCCTCGATGATCCTCTGGGGCCCACCCGGCACCGGCAAGACCACGATCGCGCGCTTGCTAAGCCAGGGTCTGAACCTGCACTTCGAACAAATCTCGGCAATCTTTTCCGGCGTTGCCGAACTGCGCAAAGTCTTTGACATGGCGCGTGCCCGCCGCTCTCAAGGCAAAGGCACGCTGCTCTTCGTCGACGAGGTCCACCGCTTCAACCGCGCCCAGCAGGACGGGTTTTTGCCGGTCATGGAAGACGGCACCATCACGCTCGTCGGTGCCACGACCGAAAACCCGAGCTTCGAACTCAACGCCGCCGTCTTGTCGCGCGCGCAAGTGCTTGTGCTCAATCGTCTGACCGCGGATCATTTGGAACAACTGCTCCAGCGCGCTGAGCATCACACCAAGCAACCCCTGCCGCTCGACGCCGACGCACGCGCGGCGCTGAAGGCGATGGCCGACGGCGACGGGCGCTTCCTGTTGAACCTCGTCGAAGAAATCCTGGCGCAAAAACCGGCGACACCTCTGACGACCGCCGAGCTCGCGCACTCGGTGCAAAAACGCGCGCCGATCTACGACAAGGGCAGGGAAGGGCACTACAACCTGATCAGCGCGCTCCACAAATCCGTGCGTGGTTCGGACCCGGACGCGGCGCTCTATTGGCTGGCCCGCATGCTGGCTGGCGGCGAAGACCCGCTCTACATCGCCCGCCGGGTGGTGCGCATGGCGGTCGAAGATATCGGCCTCGCCGATCCTCAGGCAATCGTCCAAGCGATCGCCGCCAAAGACACCTATGATTTCCTAGGCTCGCCCGAAGGCGAACTCGCCATCGCCCAAGCTGTGCTCTACGTCGCCAGCGCGCCGAAATCGAACGCGGCCTACAAGGCCTTCGGTGCCGCAAAAGAAGCGGCGGGGCGCACCGGCTCCCTCACGCCCCCGATGCATATCCTGAACGCACCCACGCGCCTGATGAAGGACTTGGGTTACGGCAAGAACTACGTCTACGATCCCGAAACGCCCGAAGGTTTCTCCGGCCGGAATTTTTTCCCGGATGAGATGGATCGAGAGTCGTACTACCGCCCCACAGAGTTCGGCATGGAAAAACACGTCAAAGCGCGGCTCGATCGTTGGGCCGAACTGCGTGCGAAAGCCGGGGAGAAATGAGAGTGCGAAAGACCGCTCGCGCCGTCCTCTTCGATCCGTACAACCGTGTCCTTTTGTTCGAGTTCGTTCTACCGGAGGACTTCATCGTCGGCGCCTCGCATTTTTGGGCGACCCCGGGCGGCGAGATCGAGCCCGGCGAAGACGTCCTCGACGCTGTCGCCCGCGAAGTGTGCGAGGAAACGGGCATCAAGGACTTCCGGATCGGCCCCGAACTCTGGTACGGATCGAACCAGCTCACCTTCAAAGGCGAACCCGTCAAAACGCTTGAACGCTTCTTCCAAGTCCGCAGCCCGACGTCAAACCTCGGTGCGACCAATTGGACCGAGATCGAGAAGCAAGTCATGCGCTCTCACCGCTGGTGGACGGTGTCGGAACTGATCGCCGCCAAGGAGACCATTTTCCCGCCGCGCTTTGGTTACCTGGTCGAGCGTTTCCTCACCCACGGCACCGACGACCCGCAAGAGATCCCGCTTTAAGCCTCCGCGTGCCTATGCCATACCGCGCCCCATGGGCATGGTCATTTCAATCGCATTGGGTGGGGCAATCGGCGCGCTGGGGCGCTATGCGCTCTCAAACCAAGTCACGCATCTTCTTGGGCCGGGATTCCCGTGGGGCATTCTGATCGTCAACGTCCTGGGCTGCTTTGCGATGGGCGTAATCGCGGAGCTCGGTGCGCTCAGCTGGAACCTCTCGCCTGAGGTGCGGGCGTTCCTCACCACCGGCATTCTAGGCGGGTTCACGACATTCTCGGCCTTCGCCCTCGACACGGCGCTACTGACCGAACGCGGCGACATGATGAGCGCAGTGCTCTACGCCGCCGGATCGGTCGGCGGGTCGGTTGCAGCGCTCTACATGGGGCTCGCGCTGGTGCGGGCGCTCACCCCATGACCGGTGTTGTTCAACTAAAGATCGAGGCCGATGACGATGGCCTGCGCCTCGATCGCTGGTTCGCGCGCCATTATCCGCAACTGACACACGGTCGCTTGGAAAAACTGTTGCGAACCGGCCAAGTACGCGTTGATGGCGCCCGCATAAAAGCAAACCACCGCGTCATCGACGGTCAAACCGTGCGCGTGCCGCCGCTGCCTGAAACCTCGGCCGCGACGCTGGCGAAAAGGCCGGTCGCGAAGATTCCGGCCAAGGATCGCTTGCTCGTCCAAAACATGGTGCTCCACCGCGACGATGACGTCATCGTGTTGAACAAGCCGCATGGCCTTGCGGTGCAAGGCGGCACCAAGACTGAACGCCACCTCGATGCGCTTCTCCCAGCGCTTGCGCGCGAAGGCCAAGACCGCCCACGCCTCGTCCACCGCCTCGACCGGGACACGTCGGGCGTGATGATCGTGGCGCTCAACGCGCGCGCCGCCGCCGCCTTGGCGAAATCGTTCCGCGCCCGCGACGCGCGCAAAATCTATTGGGCTCTGACCACCGGTGTGCCGACCCCGCGCCGCGGCAAGATCGACGGCGCGCTGGTCAAGCGCGCCGCATCCGACGGACGCGAACGCGTGCGCCTCGCCGAAGAAGGCGACGACGACGACGCCAAGACGGCGGTCACCATGTTCGACACGCTCGATCACGTCACGACGATGGCCTGGGTCGCACTCATGCCGCTGACCGGCCGCACCCATCAACTGCGCGCCCACATGGCCGCGATCGACACCCCGATCGTCGGCGACAACAAATACGGCAAAGAACCCTCGCGCAGCCACGGCGAGATTCCCAATCGCTTGATGCTCCACGCGCGCTCCCTTCGCGTCCGCCACCCCAAGGGCCACTACCTGGACATTAAAGCCCCGCTGCCGCCGCATATGGCGAAGGTATGGGACATGTTCGGTTGGGACAAAAACGACAAGCGCGATCCGTTCGAGGAGTGAATCATGCCGCCGCGCCCATCCTGCATCCGTCATTGGTCGGAAATCGAGCGCGCCGAGCCTCACCTTCATCCGCACACGAAGGAACCGATGGTCCGCGCGGCACAATTCTCCGCGCGTTTCGAGATCCGACGCATCGGCATTCGCCACGACACGGTTATGCCCGGTTGGCGCTCATCGCAACCCCACGCCGAACGCGACGAAGAGGAAATGGTTTTCGTCCTCGAAGGTACGCCGGATCTCTGGATCGACGGTTTGATCAATCGGATGAAGCCGGGCGACACGGCGGGTTGGCCGGGCAGGGACGGCATGGCGCACTGCCTGATCAACAACACCGACAATCCCGTCCGTATGCTGACGATCGGTGAAGCCTCGCGATTCAATTCGAAAATCCACTTCCCGCTCACCCGCGAAACGGATGAGTGGTTGAGTAAGAACGACAAGCTCTGGATCGATCCGCCCAAACGCAAGCTAGGGCCCCATGACGGCCTGCCGGACGCCGTGCGCGGCAAGCCCTCGCCAGAAAACGGCGTCTCGAAGCGAAAACCGGCCTGCGTTATCGATTGGAAGAAGATCGGTAAGGACGACTCTCACTACCCAAACGACGACGAGTTGATGGCCGTGTGGTCGCATCTGTCGGTGGCGCTCGGCCTCACCCGCATCGGCGTCGGCCACGATTTGCTGCTGCCGGGCCGCCGCACCTCATGGCCGCACGCCGAATACGACGAGGAAGAATTCGTCTACGTCGTCGAAGGCCAACCCGACGTCTGGATCGACGGCCACCTCCATCGCTTGCGCGAAGGCGATGGCGTCGGCTTCCCCGACCGCACCGGCATCGCGCATTGCTTCATCAACAACACGGATAAGCCGGTACGTTTGATCACTGTCGGCGAGGCTTCGCGCCGCCGCTCGAAGTGCGTCTACCCGCTTCACCCCAAACGCAACAAA